>NZ_JBTSDU010000044.1:0-21324 GCF_054605595.1 Georgenia sp.
CGTAGCGGGCCTCGAAGCGGGCGATACGACCACCGGTGTCGAGGATCTTCTGCTTGCCGGTGTAGAAGGGGTGGCAGGCGCTGCACACGTCGGACCGGATCTCGCCGGACGTCGCGGTGCTGCGCGTGGTGAAGGTGTTGCCGCACGTGCACGTGACGGTGGTCGTCACGTACTCGGGGTGGATGCCCTGCTTCATGTGTTCTCTCCTAAGTTCGTTTCACGCCCCGGGTCGCACGCGGGACGCGTGCGTGAACCGGAGGCCGACGAGACATTCTGCCACGCTCGGCCGGGCACCGACACCCGCCGGGCGGCTCCTCCTCAGTGGATCGCGAGCTCGGGCTCGGGCCCGGTGGTGGGTGTGGTCTTCTGCACGGTCATGAGGAACTCCGCGTTGGAGGAGGTCTCCCGCAGCTTGCCGAGCAGCACGTCGATCGCCTGCTGCTGGTCGAGCGCGCCCATCACGCGGCGCAACTTCCACATGATCTTGAGCTCCTCGGGTGCCATGAGCAGCTCCTCGCGGCGCGTGCCGGAGGCGTTGACGTCCACGGCCGGGAAGATGCGCTTGTCCGCCAGCTGGCGGGACAGCCGCAGCTCCATGTTCCCGGTGCCCTTGAACTCCTCGAAGATGACCTCGTCCATCTTCGAGCCCGTCTCCACCAGCGCGGAGGCGAGGATCGTCAGCGAGCCGCCGTGCTCGATGTTGCGGGCGGCGCCGAAGAACTTCTTCGGCGGGTAGAGCGCCGAGGCGTCCACCCCACCGGAGAGGATCCGGCCCGAGGCCGGGGCGGCGAGGTTGTAGGCGCGGGACAGTCGGGTGAGGGAGTCCAGCAGCACGACGACGTCCTGGCCGAGCTCGACGAGCCGCTTCGCGCGCTCGATGGCCAGCTCCGCCACGATCGTGTGGTCCGAGGCGGGCCGGTCGAAGGTGGAGGCGATGACCTCCCCCTTGACCATCCGCTCCATGTCCGTGACCTCCTCGGGGCGCTCGTCGACGAGCACGACCATGAGGTGGACGTTGGGGCTGTTGACCGAGATGGCGTTCGCGATCTGCTGCATGATGATCGTCTTGCCGGCCTTCGGGGGCGAGACGATGAGCCCACGCTGACCCTTGCCGATGGGAGCGACGAGGTCGATCACGCGCGGGGTGATGGCCTTGGGCGTCGTCTCCAGGCGCAGCTGCTCCTGCGGGTACAGCGGCGTGAGCTTGTTGAACTCGGGGCGCTGGCGGGCTCGCTCCACACTCATGCCGTTGATCGTGTCGAGCCGGACGAGGGCATTGAACTTCTGGCGCTGGGCGGACGCCTCGCCCTCCTGCGGCTGACGGACGGCGCCGGTGATGGCGTCCCCGCGGCGCAGCGCGTCCTTCTTGACCTGGCCGAGCGTGACGTAGACGTCGTTGTGGCCGGGCAGGTACCCGGACGTGCGCACGAATGCGTAGCTCTCGAGGATGTCGAGGATGCCGGCGACGGGCAGCAGGACGTCGTCCTCGGTGATCTCGGCGGGCTCGTCGAAGCCGTCGAGGTCGGTGCCTGTGCGCGGGCCACGACGCTTCCGGTCCCGGTTGCGGTCCCGGCTGCGACGGCGGTTGCGGCCGCCGCCGTCATCGTCGCGGACGGCGGCGGAGCGCTGTGTGCCCGGCACGGAGCGCTGACCGTCCTCCTGGTTGCCCTGGATGCTGCGCCGGCGCGTGGCCGCCTCGCCGAGGGCGTCGAGGGCGCGACGGGCACGCTCCTCCTCGCTCTCGCCGCCGTGCGGCGCGGCGGCGGACGTCGTGACGGCCAGGTCGCGCATCAGCGCCTCCTTCGCGTCATCGTGCTGGGCCGGCGCGGTGGCCGGCGCGGTCGCTCGGCGCGACCCGCGCGCGCGTCGGCCCTGCTCGCCGCGCTCGGGCGCGGCCGTGCCGGTGGGTGCCTCCAGGGCGAGGGTCGTCTGGGCGGGTGCGTCCTGAGCGGGTGCGTCCTGAGCGGGTGCGTCCTGAGCGGGCGCGTCCTCGGTGGGCGCGGTCCGGGCGGGTGCGTCCTGAGCGGGTGCGGTCCGGGCCGGTGGCGTCCGGCGCTGTGCCGGGGCGGACGCGGCGGACGCACGGTCCGTGCGGGGCGCAGCGGTGCGCCCGTTCTCGCCGCGGCTGCACTTGATGGCGGCGATCAGGTCGCTCTTCCGCATCCTGGTGGTGCCCTTGAGCCCGATCTCGCCCGCCAGGGCCTGCAGCTCGGGCAGGCGCATGGTGGACAAGGATCCTCCGCGGGCGGGCGCGGCGGCTGAGCCCGCGCTCGAGGAGGTGTCGACAGATTCGGTCACGAGGTTCCTTCCCTCAGTGAGGCGTGCGCCCGCAGGCGCGGGGACGACTGGCTGGTAACCAGCCAGAAGGCTGGGGGTGGTGCCGCAGACCACCGAGCACGTCCGACGTGCGGTGAGGAGGGCGGTGCTCCGCCTGTGCTAGAACGCGATGTGCGCACCCGGGTGCGCGGAGGACGTCCGCAGGAGGTCGGTGCCCGCCCATCGTATCAGCCGGGATGCCGCACGGTTGCCGGTTCGGGGCGCACCCCCCGGCGGCGCCGACCCCTGGACACCCGCCGAGGTTCAGCTCACGGCGCGACGTGACCGGCTCGCACAAGATGGGCTCACACGAGATGGGCGCCCGTGCGGGCGACCCCCGGCCGGAGCACCTGCCACCCGTGGGACACGAGCGTTGCCTCCGTCGCGGCGTCGAGGTCGTCGAGGACGAGCACGCTCGGCCCCGCCCCGGACACCACGGCCGGCCAGTCCGCCGCCCGCAGGGCCCGCACCGCGTCGGCCGTACCGCGCATCGCGTCGGCCCGGTAGCCCTGGTGGAGGCGGTCCTCGGTGCCCGCCATCAGCAGGTCGCGGCGACCCCCGAGCGCGAGCACCAGCACCGCGGTGCGCGCGACGTTGAAGGCGGCGTCCTGGTGCGGCACGTCGCGGGGCAGGACGGCGCGTGCGGTGTGCGTGAGCAGCCGCGCCTGTGGCACGAGCACGGTCGGGGCGAACGCCTCGTCGAGCGGGATGGCGACCGCGCGGGGGCCGTCCGGCTCCGTCCACGCAGCGGTGGCTCCGCCCAGCAGGGCCGGGGCGGCATTGTCCGGGTGGCCCTCGAGCTCGGTGGCCAGGGCGAGCACGGCGGCGTCGCCGAGCGCCTCGGGCTCGGAGACGAGGCCCCGTGCCGCGACGAGACCGGCGACGACCGCAGCGGCGGACGAACCCATGCCGCGTCCGTGCGGGATGCGGTTGTAGCAGGTCATCGCCAGGCCCGCCTGCGGTGCCCCGACGTGCTCGAGGCCGGCCCTTACGGCCCGCACGACGAGGTGGGCCTCGCCGTCGGGCAGGTCGTCCGCCCCCTCGCCGACGACCCGCACCGCACTCGGGCCGGCGATCGCGCGCACATGTATCTCGTCCCACACCCCCAGCGCCAGGCCGAGCGCATCGAAGCCCGGGCCGAGGTTCGCGGACGTCGCGGGCACACGCACCCGCACCTCGTCGTGCACGAGCCGCACTTCTCGCTCCCTAGAGCGCGAGAGCCGCGACGGCGGCCTCGAGCGTGGGGGCGATGACGGTCGGAGCGACCACGGTCTCGCCGAGCGCGGTCGCGGTGTCCTTGAGGCCGTTGCCCGTCACGGTGCACACGATGCGCGCACCGGCCGGGACCTGGCCGCGCTCGGCGGCCTGCAACAGACCGGCCACCGACGCCGCGGAGGCGGGCTCGACGAAGACGCCGACCTCGGCGGCGAGCAGGGCCTGTGCGTCGAGGATCTGCGTGTCGGACACGGCGTCGATCCAGCCGCCGGAGTCGTCCCGGGCGGCCTCGGCGTAGGCCCACGACGCCGGGTTACCGATCCGGATCGCCGTCGCGATCGTCTCCGGGTGCTCGACGGGCACACCCTTGACCAGGGGCGCCGCCCCCTCGGCCTGCACGCCCCACATCTGCGGCACCTTCGTGGCCACGGGCGCCAGTCGGGTGGCGGAGTCCTCGATGGACGGGGCCGTGGTCCGGCCCGCGTACTCGTTGTAGCCCATCCAGTACGCCGAGATGTTGCCGGCGTTGCCGACGGGCAGGACGTGGATGTCGGGTGCGTCGCCGAGGGCGTCGACGATCTCGAACGCGGCCGTCTTCTGCCCCTGGAGGCGGTAGGGGTTCACCGAGTTCACCAGGGCGACCGGGTAGGCGTGGGCGAGCTCGCGGACGATGCGCAGGCAGTCGTCGAAGTTGCCGTCGACGGCCACCAGGGTGGCCCCGTGGACGATGGCCTGGGCGAGCTTGCCGGCCGCGATCTTGCCGGCGGGCAGCACGACGGCACAGCTGAGCCCCGCATGTGCGGCGTACGCGGCCGCGGAGGCGGAGGTGTTGCCGGTGGAGGCGCAGACGACGATCTCGGTGTCGCCCGCGGCGACCTGGGAGATCGCCGTCGTCATGCCGCGGTCCTTGAACGAACCCGTGGGGTTGACCCCCTCGACCTTGACGTAGACCTCGGCGCCGGTGGCGGCGGAGAGGACGCGCGCGACCACGAGCGGTGTGCCGCCCTCCCCGAGCGTCACGACCGGGTCGCCATCGCCGAACGGCAGCCGTTCGCGGTACTCGTTGATCACGCCCTGCCACTGGTGGGCCATCAGACTCCCTCGACTCTCGTCACCGACTCGACCTCGTGGACCTCGCCCAGGGCCGCGACCTCCGCCACGGCGGCGGTCAGCGCCGCCTCGCTCGCCTCGTGCGTCACGAGGGTCACGCGCGCCCCGCCCTCCGCGGCGGCGATCTGCCGCACGCTCTCGATCGAGACGCCGTGCGCGCCGAACACGCCCGTCACGGCGGACAGGGTGCCCGGCTCGTCGGCCAGGCTCAGCTGCACCTGGATGCGGGCCGGGGCCTGCTCGGGCGTGAGGAACGCCAGCTCGGCGTAGGTGGATTCCGGGGGCGCGCTGCCCCCGCGGACCTTGTGGCTCGCCGCGGCGACGACGTCGCTCAGGACGGCGGACGCGGTCGGCGCACCGCCGGCGCCCTGGCCGTAGAACATGAGCGTCCCGGCCGCCTCCGCCTCGACGACGACGGCGTTGAACGCCCCGCGCACCGCCGCGAGGGGGTGCGCGACGGGGACGAGCGCGGGGTGCACCCGCACGCTGATGCCGCGCGCGTCGTCGTCCTCCACCAGCCGGGCGACGGCGAGCAGCTTGATGACGTACCCGGCCGCCCGCGCCTCGGCCATGTCCTCGGCAGTGATCCGCCGGATCCCGGTGACCTCGACGTCACCGATGCCCACCCGGGTGTGGAACGCGAGGGAGGCGAGGATGGCGGCCTTGGCGGCGGCGTCGTGACCGTCGACGTCCGCGGTGGGGTCCGCCTCGGCGTAGCCGAGCGCCTGCGCCTGGGCGAGCGCCTCGTCAAACGTGAGGCCGCGCGTGGCCATCTCGTCGAGGATGTAGTTCGTGGTGCCGTTGACGATGCCGAGCACCGCCGTGACGTGGTCGCCGGCGAGGGACTCGCGCAGGGCGTACACCACCGGCACGGCCCCGGCGACCGCCGCCTCGTAGTAGAGGTCGGCGCCGCCGGCCCGGGCGGCCGCGTGCAGCTCGGGTCCGTGCGCCGCGATCATGGCCTTGTTGCCCGTGACGACCGTGGCGCCGGACGCGAGCGCGGCGGCGGTCAGGGCCCGTGGCGGCTCGATGCCGCCGATGAGCTCGATGACGATGTCGGCGGACGTGGCCAGGCCCGTGGCGTCGGTGGTCAGGAGCTCGCGGGGCACCCACGGGTCACGCTCGGTCTCGGTGCTGCTCACCGCGATGCCGACGAGCTCGAGACGCGCACCGGCGCGCTCGGTGAGGTCGTCCGCGTGCTCGCCCAGCAGCCGCACCACCTGGGAGCCGACGGTGCCGCAGCCGAGCAGCGCGACGCGCACGACCTCGTGGGGCTGGGTACTCACCGAACGTCCTCCTTCTCCGCGCGACGCGGGTCCGGCCCCAGGATAGGGGCGCCCGCCGACACCCCCGCACGCTGTCCATCCGCTGGCAGGCGCTCACATCCGGCCCGGCCCTGCCGATGGGAGGACGGGCAGGGCTCGGGACAGGGAGAAGACCATGAACGGCATCGCGGCGATCACGGCGCGGATCGCGCAGATCCAGGCGGGTATCGACGCGGTCTCCGCCGCCCCGCCGGCCCGGGGCACGGCCGGCTCGGTCGCCTTCTCCACCGCGCTCGGCCAGGCGTCGAGCGAGTTCACGCCGACCGGCGTGGGTGCCGCTGCGGGCGGGGGTGGCGTGGCCGCCGGCCTGAACGCCGACGGTGTCCCGCTCCAGCTCACGACCTACGGCAACGGTCGGATCCCGGCTGCCGCGCTCGACCCGGTCGGCGAGACGGGGCACAGGCTCTGGACGCCGGCGTCCGCCGCGTTCGAGCAGCTGCTCTCCGCCGCGGCCGCGGACGGCGTCCCCATCAAGATCACCGACTCCTACCGCTCCTACGACGTCCAGGTCGACGTCGTGCGGCGCAAGGGCCTCTACTCCGAGGGCGGCCTGGGCGCGACGCCGGGCACCAGCCGGCACGGTTGGGGCATGGCGGTCGACCTCGACCTCGACGCCGAGGCGCAGTCGTGGATGCGCACCAACGCGGGGCGGTTCGGCTTCGTCGAGGACACCCCGCGCGAGCCCTGGCACTGGGGCTTCCACCCCGCCGGGTAGACCCGGCGACCCGCCGGGGGCGGTCGGCCCAGGTCGAGCGGGGCGGTCAGCCCAGGTCGAGCGCGAGCAGGTCCTCGACGCTCTCGCGGCGCACGAGCACCCGCACCCCCGCCGGCCCCACCCCGAGCACGGGTGGGCGCGGCACGAGGTTGTAGTTGCTGGCCATGGAACGCCCGTAGGCCCCGGTCGCCGGCACGGCGAGCAGGTCCCCCGCCGTCACGTCGGCGGGCAGCGCCACGTGGCGGACCACGATGTCCCCGCTCTCGCAGTGCTTCCCGACGACGCGCGCCCGCACCTCCGCGCCGGCGGAGGTGCGGGAGACGAGGGCGGCGGTGTAGTCCGCCTCGTACAGCGCCGGGCGGATGTTGTCGCTCATCCCGCCGTCGACGCTGACGTAGGTGCGCACGCCGTCGTCCAGCTCGACGGGCTTGACGGTGCCCACGGTGTACAGCGTGAGCATCGCGGGGCCGACGACGGAGCGTCCCGGCTCGACGGAGATGCGGGGCACGTCGGTGCCGAGATCGGCGCAGGTGCGGCGCACCACGGCCGCGAGCGTGGCGGCGATCTGCCCGGGCGTGGGTGGGACGTCGTCGGCGCCGGTGTAGGCGATGGCGTAGCCGCCGCCGAGGTCGACCTCGGGCACGCGTGCGCCGGTCTCCGCCATGATCTCGGCCCGCAGCCCCAGCACCGCCCCGGCGGCGACCTCGAACCCGGTGAGGTCGA
This sequence comes from Georgenia sp., assembly GCF_054605595.1. NCBI lineage: Bacteria > Bacillati > Actinomycetota > Actinomycetes > Allobogoriellales > Allobogoriellaceae > Georgenia > Georgenia sp. The sequence goes on from NZ_JBTSDU010000044.1 coordinate 7,405, forward strand.
AGATCTGCGAGCCGATGTGGGAGTGCAGGCCCAGCAGCTCCAGCTCGGGCCGGGCGAGGATCGCATCGACGGCCTCGCGGGCGGCGCCGGAGGCGATCGAGAGGCCGAACTTCTGGTCCTCGTGCGCGGTGGCGATGAACTCGTGACCGCCGGCGTGGACGCCGGTCGTCACGCGCACCATCACCGGCGCCCGCCGGCCACCCGCACGGGCGAGGCGGGCGACGAGGTCGATCTCGGCGAGGGAGTCGACGACGATCCGGCCGACGCCGTGGCGCAACGCCGTGGTGATCTCCTCGGCGGACTTGTTGTTGCCGTGCAGGCCGATGTCCCCCCCGGGCACGCCGGCACGGATCGCCACGGCCAGCTCCCCGCCGGTGGAGGTGTCGATGCGCAGACCCTCCTCGTGGACCCACCGGGCCACGGCGACGGAGAGGAAGGCCTTGCCCGCGTAGTAGACGTCGGCGCCGGCGAGCCCGGCGGCGGGGTCGAAGGCGGCCTGGAACGCGTCGGCAAAGCCGCGGGCGCGCCCGCGGAGGTCGACCTCGTCCAGGACGTACGCCGGCGTGCCGTGCTCGGCCGCGATGGCGCGCACGTCGACGCCGCCGACGCGCAGCGCGCCGTCCGCGCCCCGGCGCACGGAGGCCGACCAGACGCCGCCCGCGGTGCCACCCGGCTCGGGGGCGGGCAGCGGCGCCGGCTCGGTGGCGGGAGCGGTACTCACATGCGTTCCGGGGCTGAGACGCCGAGGAGGTCGAGCCCGTTGGCGATCACCTGGGTGGTCGCGTCGTTGAGCCACAGCCGGGCGCGGTGGGAGTCGTTGACCGGGTCCTCGCCGCGCGGGGAGACGCGGGTCTGGCCGTACCACGTGTGGTACGCCGCGGCGAGCCGCTCGAGGTAGCGCGCCACCCGGTGTGGCTCGCGCAGCTTCGCGGCGTGCGCGACCATGCCGGGGAACTCCCCGAGCACCCCCAGGAGCGTGGCGTCGGCCTCGTGGTCGAGCCGGGCGGGGTCGAAGGCGTCCCGGGTCACGCCGTGCTCGGCCGCGTTGCGGGCGGCGTTGCGTGTCCGGGCGTGTGCGTACTGCACGTAGTACACCGGGTTGTCGAGGTTCTGCTCGCGCAGCTTCTCCCCGTCGAGCATGAGCGGGGAGTCCGCGGGGAACCGGGCGAGGGTGAAACGCACCGGGTCGGCACCGATCCACTCGACGAGGTCGCGCAGCTCGATGATGTTGCCGGCCCGCTTGCTCATCCGCGCCCCGGCGACGGAGACGAGCTGGCCGATGAGGATCTCGATGTTGTGCTCGGGGTCGTCCCCCGCGCAGGACGCGATCGCCTTGAGCCGGTTCACGTAGCCGTGGTGGTCCGCGCCGAGCAGGTAGATCTTCTCGGGGAAGCCACGATCCTTCTTCGACAGGTAGTACGCGGCGTCGGCGGCGAAGTAGGTGGGCGTGCCGTCCCCGCGGACCATGACGCGGTCCTTGTCGTCGGAGAAGTCCGTGGTGCGCAGCCACACGGCCCCGCCGTCGTCGAAGACGTGCCCCTGCGCGCGCAGGCGGTCGACGGCGTCCCGCACCGCGCCGCCGTCGTGCAGCTCGCGCTCGGAGAAGTAGACGTCGAAGTGGACGTGGAATGCGGCCAGCGTCGCCTCGATCTCCGCCATCTGGAGCCGGTAGCCGGCCTCGCGGGCGACGGCGACGGCCTCCTCGTGGGGCAGGGAGAGCAGGTCGGGATGCTCGGCGAGGACCTTCGCGGCGAGCTCGGCGACGTACTCGCCCTGGTAGCCGCCCTCGGGGACCTCGGTGCCGGTCGCGCGGGCCAGGATCGAGGCACCGAACTTGTCCATCTGGGCGCCGGCGTCGTTGATGTAGTACTCGGGCGTGACGTCCGCCCCGGAGGCGCGCAGCAGGCGCACGAGCGCGTCGCCCAGGGCCGCCCACCGGGTGTGGCCGATGTGCAGCGGCCCCGTGGGGTTGGCGGAGACGAACTCCATGTTGATCACGTGCCCGGCCAGGGCGTCGTTGCGTCCGTACTCGCGGCCGGCCTCGACGATGGTCCGGGCGAGCTCGCCCGCGGCGCCGGCCTCGAGCCGGATGTTGAGGAAGCCCGGCCCGGCCACCTCGGTGGCGGCGACGCCGTCGGCCGCGGCCAGGCGGGTGGCGACGACCTCGGCGAGCGCGCGAGGGTCGACACCGGCCTTCTTCGCGAGCTGCATGGCGACGTTGGTGGCCCAGTCGCCGTGCTCGCGCTGGCGGGGTCGCTCGACCTTGGGCTCGGGCACGTCCTCGGGGGCGAGCGCGACGTCGCCGGCGGCGACGGCGTCGAGCAGGACGGCGCGGATGAGGGCGGCGAGCTCAGCAGGGGTCACCCGGAACAGGGTAGTCGCAGCGCGTCGGGGGCCGCGTGGCACGGTCCCGAGCCGGGCCTGCGGTCATCGTCACACGAGTGCGGGTGGCCCGAGGTGAACGAGCGCTGCCGCGGCTGATAACATCGCCAGGCGTTGTTCGCGCGCCCCTTTAGCTCAGTGGATAGAGCGTCTGCCTCCGGAGCAGAAGGTCGCTGGTTCGAATCCAGTAGGGGGCACCACGGTCCGGGCGTCGCACGCTCACGAGCCGGCGACGGGGACGAAGACCGTGGTCACCAGACGCCGGAGGAGCCACGCCGGTGGGAGCCGAGCAGGTGGGTGTCGACGACGCCGACGGCCTCCAGCAGGGCGAACATCGTCGTCGGGCCGACGAACACGAACCCCGCCCGGCGCAGGGCCGTGGCGAGGGCCCCCGACTCGGGGCTGCGGCTGGGGATCTCCCCCATGGTGCGCGGTGCCGGGGTGGTTGCGGGCCGGAAGGACCACACGAGGTCGGCGAGACCACCCGCCTCGCGCAGGCGCACGGTGGCCCGGGCGTTGGTGATGGTGGCAAGGATCTTCGCGCGGTTGCGCACGATCCCGGCGTCGGCCAGCAACCGGGCCACGTCCGTGTCGGTGTAACCGGCGACGACGTCGGGGTCGAAGCCGTCGAACGCGGCACGGAACGCGGGACGCTTGCGCAGGATGGTGACCCAGGACAGCCCGGACTGGAACGCCTCCAGGCTGAGCCGCTCGTACACGCCCACCTCGTCGCACACCGGCATACCCCACTCGGTGTCGTAGTACTCCCGGAGCAGCGGGTCGGCCGCCGCCCAGGCCGGCCGGGCCAGCCCGTCGGCCCCGGTGACCAGCCCGTCCGGCCCGACCACGTCCGACGGGGTCGGGCTCATGCGGCCTGCTCGAGCAGGAGAAGGGTCGTCTTCGCCGTGAGGCCGCCGGCGTAGCCCCCCAGGCCGCCGTCGGAGCGCAGCACCCGGTGGCACGGCACCACGACCGGGAGCGGGTTGGTGGCGCAGGCGGTGCCGACCGCCCGGACCGCCCCCGGGTTGCCGATGATCGTCGCAACCTGCTTGTAGGACAGGGTGTGGCCGTAGTCGATGCGGGGCAGGAAGTCGTGCACCGTCCGCCGGAACCCGGCCGAGAGGGTGTGGTCGAGGGGCAGGTCGAAGGCCCTTCGCCGGCCGGCGAAGTACTCCTCGAGCTGTCGGGCAGGCGCGTCCAGGCGGATCTCGGCACGGAGGACCCGCGGGCTGATCCGCGCCACGAGCGTCTCGAGCACGCCGTCGAAACCCTCACGCTCGAACGCGATGCGCACCAGCCCTCGCTCGGTCGCGGCCAGCAGCAGCCGGCCGACGGGGCTGTCGACGGTGCGGTAGGCGACGTCGAGAACGCCCTCGGCGTCCGCCCGTTCCGCGAGCCGGTGGTGCAGCATGGCAAGCTCCCCGTCGGTGGGTGTGGTGATGCGGTGGAAGGTGCGGACGGCCCGCCCGCCCTCGTCGTCGTCGTCGATCATCGGGACTCCCCTCGCTGGTGCTCGTCCGTTCGTTGGTAGGTGGTGCGCAAGGCCTTCACCCCGTCCGCGGCGGCGCGCCTGGCGGCGTCGGGCGTGCCGCCGAGGATCTCGGCGACGTCCCGGTAGGGGAGCCCGCCGAGGTAGTGGTAGGCCAGCACGGCGCGCTGCTTGTCGGGCAGCGCTCCCACCGCGGCCCACAGGTCGGGGTCGCCGGTGCCCGGGTTGCCGAGCGCCGAGACCCGGTCGGGCACGGGGTCGACGAGGACGGCGCGGCGGCGTCTGGCGCGCGTGACGTCGATCGCCTTGCGGTGCGCGATGGTGACCAGCCAGGCCTCCACGTTCGCGTCCTCGGGCAGATCGGGCCAGGCCCCCAGCGCGGCCACGAACGTCTCCGACCACACGTCCTCGGCGTCGGTGTGCGGCCCGAGGACCGCACGGCACACCCGCAGCACGGTCGCCCCGTGCACGGCGACGACCTGTTCGAAGGGCGGTTTGGTCATCATCACCAGGTAGACGTCCGGCGGGGACGGAACGTGAGGTCGGCATCGACCTCGCGCCGTCAGGACGCCAGGAAGGTCTCTTCCACCATGCCGAGGACGGCGCCGGCGTGCCGCTCGATGTCGGCCTCGTCGAGCTCCGTGGTCAGCACCGCGATGACCGCGCCGAAGTACGCGCTGCCGAGCACCTGGGCGACCGCCGCAGCAGTCATGGGGAGCTGCGCCCCCCGCTCGACGGCGGCGCAGAGGTCGTGCTCGGTGCGGGCGATGATCTGGTGGGAGACCGCGCGGGAGAAGGCCGCGTCACCGCCCGGGCCGATGAGTCCGAGCAGCGCCGCTCGCTCGTCACGCGCCAGCGTGAGCAACGCGGTCAACCAGGAACGGTGGGACTGCTCGCCCCCCGCCGGCACGGTCGGGACGGCGAGCCCGAGCACGTCCTGTGCCACCTGACCGGCCAGCTCGCCCACGGTGGAGAAATGCTTGTAGAACGTCGTGCGGTGCACCTCGGCCGTGCGGCACAGCTCGGCGACCGTCACCTCGCCCAGGGGCCTGGTGGTGAGCATGTCGCGGAGCGCACGCTGCAGCATCTCGATGGTGCGGCGCGAACGTGGGTCCATCCGATTCCCGACGTCTGGAGTCATCGCACCATTGTGCCCACACCCCGCCCCGGGCACGATGCGGTGACACGCCCGCGACCTGCGGCGTCAGTGCCAGGGGCCGCGCGCGGTGAGCACGTCCCGCAGCACCGTGGGCCGGTCGCTGATGAGCCCGTCCACCCCGAGGTCGAGCAGCCGCACCATCTCGTCGGGCTCGTTCACCGTCCAGACGTGGACGCCGAGACCGAGCCGGTGCGCGGCGGACACCAGCCGGGGGGTGACGAACCGCCGCCCGCGCAGCCGGGCCGGCACCTGCGCGGCCACGACACCGTCAGCGGGCCCGGGCAGCGGGCGGCGGCGCATCCCCACGACCGGCCCGAACCCGTGAGCGGCGGCCATCAGCCGTACGACCTCCCCCCTACCGAGGCTGGTGGCGACGCCCGGGAGCATCTCCCGCAGTCGCGCGAGGCGGGCGTCGGAGAACGACGCGAGCCCGACCCGGTCGAGCGCCTTCGCGGCCCGCAGCGTGCGGACCAGGGGCTCGACGGCGTGGTCGTCCTTGGCGTCGATGTTCAACCGCAAGTCGGGGTGGTCCCCGAGGAGCTCGTCCAGGCGCAGCGGCGACCCGCCGGAGTGGTCACGCAGGTGGGCGAGCCGGGCTGCCGTCATCGTGTCGATGCGACCGGTACCGTTCGTGGCCCGGTCGACGGTCGGGTCGTGGAAGAGGACCGCGACGCCGTCGGACGTGGCGCGCACATCCGTCTCGAGGTAGCTCAGTCCGAGCGCCACGACGTGCTCGACGGCGGCGCGGGAGTTCTCCGGCGCCTCGAGCGCGCCGCCCCGGTGGGCGAAGGCGATCGGACCAGGTCCCTGGAGGAAGGCTGTCACGGCCGATCAGCAGAGGGCGGTGACGTCGATCGCGCCGTGCTCCTCGAGCCAGGCGAGGGAATCGGTGGTGGTCCCCTGGTCGTCGAGGTGGATCTCGAGGTGCACGTGCGGTCCGGTGGAGCGGCCGTTGTTGCCGACCTCCGCGATGACGTCGCCGACGCGGACCGTTTCACCCTCCTTGACGAGGAGGCCGTTGGGGAACATGTGGTTGTACCAGCTGTAGACGGTCTCGCCGTCGATCTCGTGCCGCAGGATGATCAGCATCGAGGAGCGGCCGTCCTTGCCGACGCCGACGTACTCGACCGTGCCGTCCGCGACGGCATGGATCGGCGTCCCGAGCGGGGCTGCGAAGTCGGTGCCGAGGTGCTTGCTGTAGCCGGTGAAGGGGCCGACCCGGAAGCCGTACCGGGAGCTGATCCGGTACTTGCCGTCCTCGATCGGGCGGGTGATCTGCTCCTGACGCTCCGGGCCGACGGCCGCGCGTGCACCGTTGGCACCGTCGGCCACGCAGGCGAGCGCGTCGCGCGCACCGGCGCGGGACGCCTGCATGGTCATCGTCGCGCGGCTCGCGGCACCCGGGTCCGCGAGCAGGGTGTCCGGCGTGGTGTCGAGCACGGCCTCGCCTGCCTGGGCGTCGAGGAGCGCAAGAATGCCGGGCTGGATCCGCACGTCCGCCTGAGCCGGGCTGATGCCGTCCCCGCCGGCCAGGCCGGTGAGCGGGGCGACGATGGTCATGGCGCCGAGCGCGCCGAGCACGGCCACGCGCGGGGCCCAGTGTCGGACGGCGGGTGCGGTACCGCGGCCGGTGTACCGCGTGCGCAGCTCACGCCGGGCCGGGAGCGGCTCCGGGGTGCGGTAGGGCAGAATCTCGGTGTCCTCGACGTCGCGGGGCTCGACCTCGCGGGGCTCGACCTCGACGGGGTCGACCTCGACGGCCTGGTCCGCCTCGAGAGCCTCCGCGGCCCAGGCGATCCGGGCCGTCTGGGCAGCGCGCTCCGCCTCGCGGATCTGACGTCGGGTCAGGTGCGGTGCCGATACCGGCACAGCGCTGCCTGACATCAAGAAACCTCCGGGAGTAACGGGTCGGCCGGTTCGAGGCCGCGCGGGACCACACGTCGGGCGCGAGCCCGGCCCAGTGGCTTGTCACGGAACAGTAACGGAGAGGGCCCCTACCAGTCCACCTGCCACGCGCAAGCGGTGGACGTCCACCCCCTTGCCACCAGCGTCGATGCCGGCGTTCGTGGGCGAACTCACGCCGGGCGCGCCCGGCCGGGCACCACCCCGGGTGGTCTCAGCGATGCGCGGCACGCTGCATGGAGTCGCGCACCTCACCCACCAGCTCCTCGAGGATGTCCTCGAGGAAGACGACCCCGACGACACCGGGGCCGTTGCCGCCCACGCGCGCCAGGTGCGCGCCGGAGCCCTGCATCGCGGCGAGCGCGGCCTCCACCCCGTCGTCGGGCCGAACCGGCGCGAGCGCCCGGATCCGCCAGGCGGGCACGGGGCGGGCGCGCTCCTCCCCCTCCGCGTAGAGCACGTCCTTGACGTGGAGGTACCCGGCGAGGGCTCCGTCGACGTCCACGAGCGGCACGCGGGAGAAGCCCGTGCGGGCGACCTCCCGCTCGACCTCCTCCGGCGTGCAGCCGGTCGGGAGCGTGACCAGGTCCGCCGTGGGCACCATGACCTCCTGCGCGGTGCGCTCGGAGAACTCGATCGCCCCGGTGAGCAGGCCGAGGTCGTCCTGCAGCACCCCCTCGGCCTGCGAACGCTCGACGATGGCGGCCACCTCCCCGGCGGTGAAGGCGGACGTCACCTCGCCCTTGGGTTCGACGCCGACGATCCGGAGGATGGCGTTGGCGAGCCAGTTCAGCCCGCCGATGATCGGGTGGAGCACCTTCGAGAGCCACACCAGCGGCGGTGCGAAGAGCATGGCGACCCGTTCGGGTGACGTCACCGCGAGGTTCTTGGGCACCATCTCCCCGACGACGACGTGCAGGTAGACCACGAGAGCCAGGGCGAGGACGAGACCGACGGCGTGGCTGGCCTCGGCCGGCAGCCCGGCGGCGAGGATCGGGCCCTCGACGAGACGGGCGATCGCCGGCTCGGCCACCACCCCCAGGCTCGTGGAGCACACGGTGACGCCGAGCTGGGCGCACGCGAGCATGAGGGTCACGTGCTCCATGGCGTAGAGCACCGTCTTCGCCGACTTCGACCCCTCGGCCGCGAGCGGCTCGATGCGCGAGCGTCGCACGGACATCACCGCGAACTCGGCACCGACGAAGAACGCGTTGAGCGCCAGGAACAGGACACCGAGCAGCAGGGCGACGGGGGTGCTCATCGGTCCACCTCGGCCGGCTCGGCCGCCGGCCAGACCCTCAGCAGGCCGACGCGCCGGCCGGCCATCTGCTCCACACGGAGGACGACGTCGGCGACACGTACGTCGTCCCCGACCTCGGGGATGCGCCCGAGGCGGTCCATCAGCAGGCCACCGAGGGTCTCGTACGGGCCGTCGTCGGGCACGTGCAGGCCGGCGAGCCGGGCGAGCTCGTCCGGCCGCAGGACGCCCGGCACGACCCAGGCCCCACCCGGGCCGGCGTGAGCGCCCGCGCGGCGGTGGTCGTGCTCGTCGGCGACGTCGCCCACGATCTCCTCGACGACGTCCTCGAGCGTGACGATGCCGGAGGTGCCGCCGTACTCGTCCACGACGACAGCCATCTGCAGCCCCTCGTCGCGCAGCTGGACCAGCAGCGGCGCGAGGGCGAGCGTCTCCGGGACCCGGGGGGCGTCGTCCATGAGGGAGGAGGAGGCCACCGGGACGTCGGCGCGGCGCTCGTACGGGACGGCGATCGCGCGGCGCAGGTGGACCAGGCCGACGATGTCGTCGCTGTCGTCGCCGATGACCGGGAACCGGGAGTGGCCGGTCTGGCGGGCGAGGAGGACGACGTCGGCCGCCGTCTGCTCGCGCGTGAGGGTGTGGAGCCGACCGCGGTCCGTCATGACGTCGACGGCGGTGAGCGCGCCGATGCCGATGGACCGGGTCAGCAGCGTCGCGGTGGAGACGTCGAGGGTGCCCTGCTCCGCAGAGCGGCGGACGAGGGCAGCCAGCTCGGACGCGCTCCGGCCGCCGGAGAGCTCCTCGGCCGCCTCCACACCGAACCGGCGCAGGATCACGTTCGCGGAGTTGTTCAGACCGAGGATCACGGGGCGCAGGGCCCGGGTGAAGGCACCCTGCAGGGGGGCGACACGGCCGGCGGCGGCCAGCGGGTCGGCGAGGGCGAGGTTCTTCGGGACGAGCTCACCGAAGACCATCGAGAAGCCGTTGACGAGCAGGAGGGAGAGGACCACGGCGGTCGCCGTGGCTGCCCCCTGGGCGAGCCCGCCGCTGCCGAGCGGGCCGGTGAGCAGCGTGGTGAGCGCCGACTGCGCGGTGTATCCGAGCAGGATCGTGGTCACCGTGATGCCCACCTGGGCGCTGGAGAGCTCGAGCGAGAGATGCTTGAGCGCGCGGCCCACGACCGCGGCGCGCCGGTCCCCCTCGGCGGCGCGCTGGTCGACCGTGGCCGGGTCGAGCGCGACGAGCGAGAACTCGGCCGCGACGAACACGGCGGTGCCGGCCGTGAGGACGACGCCGAGCGCGATCATCAGCCACTCGGTCAGCACGGAGCCTCCGTCGCGGGGAGGGCCGGCCGGCGCCGGGGCGGTCGGCGTCGAGTGGGGCGGGGCAGGGTCTGTTCAGGGGGGTCGACGGGTTGTCGACCGCGGCGGGATCGTCGCATGGTGCGTCGATTGTACGAGGGGACCCGCCACCATCGGGCCTTGTCCGTGATGTCAGCGGAGGCGTACCCGATTCGGGACCATGGTCCGGGGAGCCCGTGACGGCATCTTGACCTGGATTTTGTCCACCTTCCCGAATGCCGCCCGCCGGGTAGGAAATCGAGGCCGGGAGCGACGCTCGGTGCCGGGCATGTAGGACTCATCACCTACGCTGAATAGGTCTCCGTCAGACCCCCTGGAAGAGGGCGATTTCCGAGTGTCCACGCAGGAACAGGACCCCATGGCATCCTTTGGCGCCAACGAATGGCTCATCGAAGAGCTGTACGAGAAGTACCGTAAAGACAAGGAGTCGGTCGATCCGGCGTGGTGGGACTTCTTCGCCACGTACGACGGGGGCAACGGCACCCCACCGGGGAGCGCGGCCACCGCGGCCCCCACCCCCGCTGCGCCACCCGCAGCTGCTCCCGCTGCGCCACCCGCAGCTGCTCCCGCTGCGCCACCCGCAGCTGCTCCCGCTGCCGCGTCCGGGGCCGAGCGAGCCGCTCGGGCCGCCGTCGGCGCCCCGATCGTCGACTCGCGCACCGCTCAGCCGCCGACGCGGGACGTGCGTTCGGACCTCCCGCCGGCCCCGCCGGTCGCCGCCCAACCGGCGACCGCGCCCTACGCGGCGCGCCTGGCCGCACGCGGCAAGCCCAAGGACACCGTCGCCACGGACGAGACGGTCAAGCTCCGGGGTGTCGCCGCCAAGACGGTGACGAACATGGAGGCCAGCATCGAGGTCCCGGTCGCCACGTCGGTGCGCGCCGTACCCGCGAAGGTGATGGTCGACAACCGGATCGTCATCAACAACCATCTCAAGCGCTCGCGCGGCGGGAAGATCTCCTTCACGCACCTCATCGGCTTCGCGATGGTCGAGGCGCTCGCCGAGATGCCGGACATGAACGATTCCTTCACCCACACGGAGGAGGGCAAGCCCGCCGTCTTCCACCCGGCGCACGTGAACTTCGGCCTGGCCATCGACCTGCCGAAGCCGGACGGTTCCCGCACACTCGTCGTCCCGTCGGTGAAGAAGGCCGACACGATGGACTTCGCGCAGTTCTGGGCCGGCTACGAGGAGCTCGTCCGCAAGGCGCGCGACAACAAGCTCACCATCGAGGACTACCAGGGCACCACGATCTCCCTGACGAACCCCGGCGGTATCGGCACCGTGCACTCGATCCCCCGCCTGATGAAGGGCCAGGGGACGATCGTCGGCGTCGGCGCGATGGACTACCCCGCGGAGTTCAAGGGCACCTCCACCAAGACGCTCGCCCGCATGGGCGTGTCGAAGGTGCTGACCCTGACCTCGACGTACGACCACCGCATCATCCAGGGTGCGGCGTCGGGCGAGTTCCTCAAGATCATCGAGGCCAAGCTCCTGGGCACCGACGGTTTCTACGACCGCGTGTACACCGCGCTCCGGGTGCCGTACGAGCCCGTACGGTGGATGCAGGACATCGAGTACGACCCGGGCCGAGAGATGGGCAAACCGGCACGGATCGCCGAGCTCATCCACGCCTACCGCTCCCGCGGCCACCTCATCGCGGACACCGACCCGTTGGCCTACCGTCAGCGCCGGCACGGCGACCTCGACATCGCCGGCTACGGCCTCACGCTGTGGGACCTCGAGCGCGACTTCCCCACCGGCGGCTTCGGCGGCGCGGACCAGCTGCCGCTGCGAGACATCCTCGGCCGGCTGCGCGATTCGTACTGCCGCACGATCGGCATCGAGTACATGCACATCGGCGAGCGTGCGCAGCGCGAGTGGTTCCAGGAGCGGCTCGAGCGCCCGTACGCCAAGCCGTCCAACGAGCAGCAGATGCAGATCCTGAAGAAGCTGAACGCGGCCGAGGCCTTCGAGACCTTCCTGCAGACCAAGTACGTCGGCCAGAAGCGGTTCTCCCTCGAGGGCGGCGAGTCGCTCATCCCGTTGCTGGACGTGCTGCTCACCGGCGCGGCGCGCGACGGCCTCGAGGAGGTCGGCATCGGGATGGCCCACCGCGGCCGCCTGAACGTCCTGGCCAACATCGCCGGGAAGTCCTACGCGCAGATCTTCTCCGAGTTCGAGGGCAACCAGGACCCGCGCACCGTGCACGGCTCCGGCGACGTGAAGTACCACCTCGGCACCGTCGGCACGTTCACCTCACCGGAAGGTGAGGAGACGGGCGTGTACCTTGCGGCCAACCCCTCCCACCTGGAGGCGGCCGACGGCGTGATCGAAGGCGTGGTGCGCGCCAAGCAGGACCGGATCGACCTCGGCGAGCGGGGCTTCTCCGTCCTGCCGCTGCTCATCCACGGCGATGCGGCGTTCGCGGGCCAGGGCGTGGTCACCGAGACGCTGCAGCTGTCCCAGCTGCGCGGCTACCGCACCGGCGGCACGGTCCACATCGTCGTGAACAACCAGATCGGGTTCACCACGGGGCCGTCGAGCTCGCGCTCGTCGTACTACGCGACCGACGTCGTCAAGGGCATGCAGATCCCGGTGTTCCACGTCAACGGGGACGACCCCGAGGCGGTGGCCCGGGTGGCCGAGCTGGCGTTCGAGTACCGCCAGGCGTTCCGCAAGGACGTGGTCATCGACATGGTCTGCTACCGGCGCCGCGGCCACAACGAGGGCGACGACCCCTCGATGACCCAGCCGGTCATGTACTCCCTCATCGAGACCAAGCGCTCGGTGCGCACGCTCTACACCGAGTCCCTCATCGGCCGCGGCGACCTCAGCGAGGAGCAGGCCGAGGAGGCGCTGCAGGACTACCGGCACAAGCTCGAGCGGGCCTTCACCGAGACCCGCGAGGGCGGCTGGACGCCCCCGGACACCGAGGGTCAGGTCCTGGGCCTGGAACTCCCCGCTTCCCAGCACGAGGACGCCGGCACGATGGTGGGCTGGCAGACCGCTGTGCCCGCCGGGGTGCTCGAGCGCATCGGGCAGGCGCACGTGCGCCCGCCGGAGGGCTTCACGGTCCACCCGAAGCTCGCGCAGCTGCTGGAGAAGCGCGAGAAGATGTCCCGCGAAGGCGGCATCGACTGGGGCTACGGCGAGATCCTGGCGTTCGGCTCGCTCCTCATGGAGGGGACCCCGATCCGGCTCGCCGGCCAGGACTCCCGCCGCGGCACGTTCGTCCAACGCCACGCGGTGCTCCACGACCACACCAACGGGTCCGAGTGGACGCCGCTGATGTACCTCACGGCGGACCAGGCCAAGCTCTGGATCTACGACTCCTCCCTCAGCGAGTACGCGGCGATGGCCTTCGAGTACGGCTACTCGGTGGAGCGTCCGGACGCGCTGGTCCTGTGGGAGGCACAGTTCGGCGACTTCGCCAACGGTGCCCAGACGGTCGTGGACGAGTTCATCTCCTCCGCCGAGCAGAAGTGGGGCCAGCGTTCCTCGCTCGTCCTGCTGCTGCCGCACGGCTACGAGGGTCAGGGCCCGGACCACTCCTCGGCCCGCATCGAGCGCTACCTCCAGATGTGTGCGGAGGAGAACCTCATCGTGGCACAGCCGTCGACGCCGGCGAACTACTTCCACCTGCTCCGCCGGCAGGCCTACGCCCGCCCCCGCAAGCCGTTGATCGTGGCGACGCCGAAGCAGCTGCTGCGGCTGCGGGCCGCTTCCTCCCCGGTCGAGGAGCTCACGCAGGGAACCTTCCGCCCGGTGCTCGGCGAGGGCGAGCAGCGGGTGCTCGACGGCGCAGCCGAGGTCGACCGGGTGCTGCTCAGCTCCGGCCGGGTGTCCTACGACCTCCAGGCGCACCGGATCAAGGCCGAGGACGCACGCACGGCGCTCGTCCGGCTCGAGCAGCTCTACCCGCTCAGCACCGACGCCATCGCCGCGGAGGTGAACAAGTTCCCGAACGCGGAGTTGGTGTGGGTGCAGGACGAGCCGGAGAACCAGGGACCGTGGTCCTTCGTCAACTACCACCTGCCCTCGCTGCTCGGGCGCCACCTCCGCGTGGTCTCCCGCCCGGCGGCGGCATCGCCGTCCACGGGCTCGCACAAGCGCCACGTCGAGGAGAGCGCCGATCTGATGGCGCGAGCGTTCGCCCGCTGAGGAGTGCGGCGCCCGATCCGCACCGGACGCCACGCGGGTGACTGCCAGGTCGGGTCCGGACCAAGTGGTCCGGGCCCCACCTGTCCCGGGGGACCGCCCGGCAGCGACCCTTCCATCCGACCGCGCCGGGTCCACCCCGCCCGTAGCCGGGGCCGCGCGCACGCCGACGGCGGGTTCTTGTGCCGACGGCGGGTGGTGCACCAC
>NZ_JBTSDU010000045.1:0-21128 GCF_054605595.1 Georgenia sp.
CCGCAGCGCCTCCGCCGACGCCCACAGCTCCGGGCGTGAGGTCGTCGCCGCGCCGTCGAGCAGCAGCGCCGCCGTGTACCCGCCCGCCGCCACCGGTTCCGCGCCGGGGGTGGCGACGACGAGGCGCGGGCGGTCGTCGACGGTCTCGACGACGCCGTGGGCGGCGTTCGTACCGGAGACGACGACCGGCACCGATGGGAACGCCCGGCCGAGCTCCTCGGCCGTCCTGGTGGAGCCGACGCGGGTGGCGCGCAGCGCATCGTGGTGGCAGTGCGGGCAGGCCCAGTCCAGGGCGTGGCGGCCGCACCAGGAACAGGACGGGACCGCGCGGGCGCGGTCGAGGCGCAGGGGGCCGTGGCACGTGGCACACCGGGCGGGTTCGCGGCACCGGGCACACGCGACGAGGGGCGCGTACCCGCCACGGGCGACCTGCACCAGCACCGGGCCGCGCTCGAGCGCCGCTTTCGCGAGGCGCCACGCCGGGTGCGGGATGCGGGCGGCGGCCGCCAGCCCCTCACGAGCGAGATCGACGTCGCTGGGTGCCTCGACCCGGGGGGTGTACCGGCGCACGACGTCGCGGGGCGCCTCGACCGGGTGCGCCCAGCCATGCTCCACCAGCAGTTGGGCCTCGACGGAGCGAGCGAAGCCGCCGACGAGCAGGGCGCAGCCCTCCTGCTCGGCCCGCAGGGCGAGCACCTCCCGGGCGTGCGGGTAGGGGGCGCGCGGTTCGGCGAGGCGGTCGTCGCCGTCGTCGAAGCAGACGCACAGCCCGAGGTCGGTCACGGGCGCGAACGCCGCCGCCCGCGTGCCCACCACGACGCGGACCTGACCGAGCAGGATCCGGAGAAAGGTGCGGTAACGGCGGGCCGGGCCGCCATCCGCGGTCAGGGCGACGACGGCCTCGCCGGGCAGCAGCTCGGTGAGCTGCTCGGCCACGTCCGCGGCCTGCCGCGCGGTCGGGACGACGACGAGGACGCCGCGGCCCGAGTACAGCGTCGCCCGGGCGGCCTCGGCCACGGCGGCGGTCCAGGGCCGCAACGGGGTGTCGACCCCGGGCGCTGCCGCCCGGCCGACCGAGATCGGGCCGTCGCCTGGCTCTCGTCCGGCGACGGGCTTGCGTTCGCCGCCGGGCTCTCGTCCAGCGACAAGCGTGCCTACGCCGACGGATGCTTCCTCGTCGGCGGGGCCGTCCCGGCCGGCGCCTGAGGCCCCAGGAGTGGGCGCCGCCTTGCCGGTTGGTCTCCCCTCGGGAACGGCCGGGTGCCCAGGAAGCACGGTCCACACCGCGCGTGGGTTCTCCCCGGCGGCGAGGTGACGCAGGAACGCCGGCCCGCCACTGTACGGACGCCAGGCGTCGCCGTCGGGCCTGGGCACGACCGACGGGGTCAGTGGGGCCATCTCGTGCTTGTCGAGGACGGACCTCTCGGTGGTCGCGTGCCGCGGGGGTACCGCCAGGCGCACGACGTCCATGAGTGTGCCCGCGTACCGGTCCGCCACGGCCCGGCACAGCGCCAGGACGGCAGGCGTGAGGACGGGCACCGGGGAGACGGCACGGCGCACCGGCGTCAGGGTGGTGCGGTGGTCCGTGGTGGACCGCCGCTCGATGACGTAGGCCGCGCGGTCCTTGCCCGCGAACCGCACCTGGACGCGGGTGCCGGGCTGCACGGCGTCGGACATCGCCGCCGGGACGAGGTAGTCGAACGGGTGGTCGAGGTGCGGCAGCGCGACGTCCACCACCACGCGGGCGACCGGCTCCACCACGCCGTCACCCACGACCGGTACCGGCGATGCCGGTGGCAGGTCGAGGAGCGCACCCTGCTCGGGGTGGCGGCCGGTGGTCGTCATGGCCTCATCCCATCACGGACCACCGACATCGCGACGCCCCCGCGGCCCCGCGGCGGTGCACTCAGCCGACGGCGGAGACCAGTTCCGCCGTGCGGTCGGTGCGCTCCCAGGTGAACTCGGGCAGCTCGCGACCGAAGTGGCCGTAGGCGGAGGTGTGGCGGTAGATCGGGCGCAGCAGGTCGAGGTCGCGGATGATCGCGGCGGGGCGCAGATCGAAGACCTCCGAGACCGCCGACTGGATC
Organism: Georgenia sp.; assembly: GCF_054605595.1. NCBI lineage: Bacteria > Bacillati > Actinomycetota > Actinomycetes > Allobogoriellales > Allobogoriellaceae > Georgenia > Georgenia sp. The sequence continues at coordinate 2,088 of NZ_JBTSDU010000045.1, forward strand.
CGCTCCGCCGGGACCGTCTCGGTGCCGAAGGTCTCCACGTACAGCCCGACGGGGTGGGCGCGACCGATGGCGTACGCCACCTGCACCTCGCAGCGGCCCGCGAGCCCGGCGGCGACGACGTTCTTGGCCACCCAGCGCATCGCATACGCGCCGGACCGGTCCACCTTCGAGGGGTCCTTGCCGGAGAACGCCCCGCCGCCGTGTCGGGCCATGCCGCCGTAGGTGTCGACGATGATCTTGCGTCCGGTGAGGCCGGCGTCGCCCATGGGGCCGCCGACGACGAACTTGCCGGTCGGGTTCACCAGGAGGCGGTACTCCCCCAGGGCGAGGTCGAGATCGAGGTTCTCGAGCACCGGGGCGACGACGGCCTCGGCGACCAGCCCGTGCAGGGCACCCTCCACGCCCTCCTCGTGCTGGGTCGAGACGACGACGGTGTCCAGCGAGACGGCCCGGTCGCCCTCGTAGCCGATGGTGACCTGCGTCTTGCCGTCCGGACGGAGGTGATCGACGAGGCCTTCCTTGCGCACCCGGGCGAGCCGCTCGGCGAGCCGGTGGGCCAGCAGGATCGGCAGCGGCATCAGCTCGGTGGTGTCGTCGCAGGCGTAGCCGAACATCAGGCCCTGGTCACCCGCGCCCTGGACGGAGAGCTCGTCGACGGCACCGGTGTCGTCACGGGACTCCTCGGACTTCGTGACGCCCTGGGAGATGTCCGGGGACTGCTGCCCGATCGAGACCTCCACCCCGCACGAGCGGCCGTCGAAGCCGACGTCCGAGGAGGTGTACCCGATCCGGGTGACCTCGTCCCGCACGATCTGCGGGATCTCCACGTAGGCGGAGGTCGTCACCTCACCCGCCACGTGGACGAGGCCCGTGGTCACCATGGTCTCGACCGCGACACGAGCCGTGGGGTCGCGGTCCAGGATGGCGTCGAGGATCGAGTCGGATATCCGGTCGCAGACCTTGTCCGGGTGTCCCTCGGTCACGGACTCGGACGTGAACTGACGACGGGCGCGGGGGGAAGTCACCGGTCGATCTTAGTCACCGCGGGGTGGAGCGCCCCCCGCGCGGCGACGACGGCGTCCCACAGCGCCTCGGCGACGTCGGCCTTCGTGCCCTCGGCGCGGGTGACCACCTCGCCGGCGGCGTCGAGGACCGTGACGGCGTTCGGCACGTCGCCGAACCCCCGGTCCCGGCCCACTTCGTTGACGGCCAGCAGGTCCGCGCCCTTGCGGCGCGCCTTGGCCCGGCCGTGCTCGAGGACGTCGCCCGCGCCGTCGCCCGTCTCCGCGGCGAACCCGACGACGATCTGCCCCTCCCGGAGCCGCTCGGTGGCGAGTTCGGCGAGGATGTCGGGGTTCTGGACGAGCACGATCGGCTCCGGCCCGCCGCCCGCGACCTTCTTGATCTTGTGCGTGACGGTGTTCGCCGGCCGGAAGTCGGCGACGGCAGCAGCCATCACGACGACGTCGGCGCGCACCGCCGCGGCGCGCACCGCCGCGCGCAGTTCCGCGGTGGTCCCCACCGGTCGCACCGTCAACCCGGCCGCCGCGGGCACGAGCAAGGGCTCGATGTTGGCGGCGAGCAGGGTCACGCGGGCACCGCGTGCGGCAGCCGCGGCCGCGAGGGCGATGCCCTGGCGGCCGCTGGAGCGGTTGCCGAGGTAGCGCACCGGGTCCAGGGGTTCGCGGGTGCCGCCGGCGGAGACGACGACATCGAGCCCGGCGAGGTCCTGCGGGCGGGCCGCACCGACGCCGTCGAGCGTGCGCCCCACGAGCGCGAGGGCGGCGGCGACGATCGCCGTCGGCTCGGGCAGGCGGCCCGGTCCGGTCTCGGAGCCGGTGAGTCGCCCGGAGTCCGGCTCGAGCACGGTGACGCCCCGGGACCGCAGCGTCTCGGTGTTGGCCCGGGTGGCGGGGTGCTGCCACATCTCGGTGTGCATCGCCGGTGCCAGCAGCACCGGGCAGGAGACCGTGAGCAGCGCGGTCGTGAGCAGGTCGTCGGCGATGCCGGCGGCGGCGCGGGCGAGCAGGTTCGCCGTCGCCGGCGCGACGATGACGAGGTCGGCGCCGCGGCCCAGGGCCACGTGGTCCACGTGTTCGGCATCGTCGAAGACACCGGTGCGGACAGGCTCCTCGGAGAGCGCCTCCCAGGTGGCCCGGCCCACCATGCGCAGGGCGTCCTCGGTGGGGACCACCCGGACGCGGTGCCCGGCCTCGCGCAGCAGCCGCAGCACGTAGACGACCTTGTAGGCGGCGATGCCGCCGGTGACCCCCAGGACGATGCGCAGCGCGCCACCGGCCTGCTGGTCGGCGGCGCGCTGGCCGGGGCGGTCCGTCATGCCGGCGAGGTCACTCCTCGATGCGGGTGAGGGTCAGCATGCTCTCGTTGATCTCGCGCATCGCGATCGAGAGCGGCTTGTCCTCCTGCCCGGTGGGTACCAGGGGGCCGACGAACTCCAGGAGACCCTCCTGGAGCTGGGCGTTGTAGGTGTTGATCTGACGGGCGCGCTTGGCGGCGTAGATCACCAGGGCATACTTCGAGTCGACCTTCGTGAGCAGCTCGTCGATGGGCGGGTCGGTGATGCCCACGGGCGCGGCGACAGTTCCGTACATACGTTGACCTTCTTCTGCTCGGTGGTTCGCGATCGGGGCGGGCGGTGGTTCGCGATCGGGCGGGCGGGTGCTTGGAGATCTCCGCCTGGAGACCTCCGGTCGACGCGCATCCGACGCGCACAGCCCCCTAGTCTACCCGCACCGGCTGGCCCATGAGGGTCAGGAGCTCGTCGGTGGCGCGCGCCACGTCGTCGTTGACGACCGTGTGGTCGAACTCGGCGACGGCGGCCAACTCGGCACGGGCCGTCTCGAGACGACGGACCCGCTCCTCGCCGCTCTCGGTGCCGCGACCGACGAGCCGGTCCACCAGCTCGTCCCAGGACGGCGGCGCCAGGAACACGAACTGTGCGTCCGGCATGGAGGCCCGCACCTGTCGGGCGCCCTGCAGGTCCAGCTCGAGGAGCACGGGACGCCCGGCCGCGAGCTGACGCTCGACCGGCTCGCGCGGCGTGCCGTAACGGTTCACGCCGTGGACGACGGCCCACTCGAGCATCTGGTCGGTCGCGACCAGCTCGTCGAACTGCCCGGGGGTGATGAAGTGGTAGTGCACGCCGTCGACCTCCCCGGGGCGCGGGGCGCGCGTGGTGGCGGAGACGGAGATCCACAGCTCGGGACGCCGACGGCGCAGCTCGGCGGAGACCGTTCCCTTCCCGACCGCGGTGGGCCCGGAGAGCACCGTGAGGCGAGCGCGCGGCGAGGTGTCGGAGGTCGGGCTGCTCACGGTCATGGGGACCATCCTGCCAGGGCGGTCGGGCTCGCCCGTGCTCCCGGTCGGCCGAGACGTTCGCTGCCGCGCGAGGGCGAGACCGACGCCATCGTCGATCCGCTCATCCACGGGCCCGGCGCGCCAGTCACCGGTCCACTCGGCGCGCAGGTCGCGATGGAGCGCCTGCCTCGGTCCGTGCGTCAACCGAAACGCTTGACCAGCGCCGCTCGCTGGTGCGGGCCGAGGCCGCGGACGCGACGTGCCTCGGAGATACCCACCTCGGACATCACCTCCCGGGCCTTGGCCTTGCCGATCCCGGGCAAGGACTCGAGCAGGGAGACGACCTTGAGCTTGCTGAGCGCGTCGTCGGTGTTCGCGGCCTCGATGACCTCCGAGAGCTTGACCTGTGAGTACTTGAGCCTGTTCTTCACCTCTGCCCGCGTCGCACGGGCGGCAGCAGCCTTCGCCAGGGCGGCGGCGCGCTGTTCTGGAGTCAGGGGCGGGAGTGCCATGAGTCACCTCGTGGTCGCTGGAGCTCGGACGGGATGCGGTGAACGCGTGTGGTTCACAGACGGTAGCGGCATTGGCCCGATCCGGCGCTTCGAAAAGGCTCGGACCTGCACGAAGGCCGACCGTGGGTCCCGGCGGAGAGCAGCGCCGCGCACCTCCTGGGCCCCGGAGGAGAGGCGCGATACCCCGGTCCCGGCACGCCTCCGAGCCGGGCAGGAGCGCGGGTAGGGATGCTCGTCCCCGGGTCAGGGCCGCAGGGCCGCGGCGGCCTGCTCGGCGGCGACCTCGGCCGCCGCCCGGAGCCGAGCCGGTTCGGGCCCTGCCCCGAGCACGCCGCGCGACGTCGACGCCAGCACCTGGCGGCGGGCGTCCCCGAACACGCGCTCGAGCTCGGCGGGCCCTGCCCCCTGGGCGCCGATGCCAGGGGCGAGGAGCGGTCCGCCCGAACCGGCCAGGTCGAGGCCGAGCCCGGCGGCGGCGTCACCGGTCGTCGCACCGACGACCAGCCCGACCGACCCGAGCGTGCCCTCGGCCCTGGCCGCGGCGTTCGCCGCCCGGGCACCGGCCACCATCTGCCCGGCGACGGACCCGCCGTCGTTCCGGGCGTGCTGGACCCACGCCCCCTCGGGGTTCGACGTGAGCGCCAGGACGAACACGCCCCGGCCGGTCGCGGCGGCGAGATCGAGCGCGGGCCGCAGCGACCCGAACCCGAGGTAGGGCGAGAGGGTGATGGCGTCCGCCGCCAGCGGTGCGCCGTCGCGCAGGTAGGCGTCGGCGTAACCGGCCATGGTGGAACCGATGTCGCCGCGCTTGACGTCGAGGACGCTCAGCGTGCCCGCCGCGCAGGCCGCAGCCAGGACCTCCTCGAGCACGGCCACGCCCGCGGCGCCGTGCCGCTCGTAGAACGCCGATTGCGGCTTCAGGGCTGCGACGTACCCGCCCAGGGCGTCGACGACGGTCAGGCTGAACCGCCGGAGCCCGGCGACGTCGTCGGCCAGGCCCCAGCGCTCGAGCAGCGCCGGGTGGGGGTCGATGCCGACGCACAGCGGGCCCAGCGCGTCCATGGCGGCCGCGAGGCGCCTGCCGAAGCCCATCGCCGTCACCGGCCCGCCGCTGCCGCCAGCCGGCCGGCCCGATCGGCGTCGTGGGCCTGCAGGCTGCGGACGGTGAACGGGCCGGCGGTGACAGCCTCGATCGCCAGCACGGCGGCGCCGAACTGCTGCACGGTGGTGATGATGGGCTTGTCCGCGGCGGTGGTTGCGGCGCGGATCTCGTACCCGTCGGCGCGGGCTCCCTGACCGCTCGGGGTGTTGACCACCATGTCGACGGTGCCGTCGTTGATCAGGTCGATGATCGTCGGCTCACCGTCCGGTCCCCGGCCCTGGGACGCCTTGCGCACCACGGACGCGTGGACGCCGTGGCGTCGCAGCACGGCCGCGGTGCCCGCGGTGGCGAGGAGGTCGAAGCCGAGCTCGACCAGCCGCGTCGCGGGGAAGACGAGCGAGCGCTTGTCCCGGTCCGCCACCGAGACGAAGACCCGCCCCGTGGTGGGCAGACCGCCGAACGCGGCGGACTGGGACTTGGCGAACGCCAGCGGGAAGTTGACGTCCAGGCCCATGACCTCGCCGGTGGAACGCATCTCCGGGCCGAGGACGGTGTCGACGATCGAGCCGTCGGCGGTGGCGAACCGCTTGAACGGCAGCACCGCCTCCTTCACCGCCAGCGGTGCGTCAAGGTCGATGACGGCGGCGTCGTCGACCGGCAGCATGCCGCGCTCCCGCAGGCTCGCCACGGTCTCCCCCGCCATGATCAACGCGGCCGCCTTGGCCAGCGGCACCCCGGTGGCCTTGGCCACGAACGGCACGGTGCGGGACGCCCGCGGGTTCGCCTCGATGACGTAGAGCACATCGGAGACGAGCGCGAACTGGATGTTGATCAGCCCCCGCACGCCCACCCCGGCCGCGATGGCCTCGGTGGACCGGCGGATACGGATGATCTCGCTGCTGGACAACGTCACGGGCGGCAGCACGCACGCGGAGTCGCCGGAGTGGATGCCGGCCTCCTCGATGTGCTCCATGATGCCGCCGAGGAACAGGTCCGTACCGTCGTAGAGGGCGTCGACGTCGATCTCGAGGGCGTCGTCGAGGAACCGGTCGATCAGCAACGGGGCCACCCGGCGGGTGGCGTCGTTGCCGCCGGTGACGCCGCCGAGGGCGGAGCGGGAGACGTACTCACGCAGCCCGGTCTCGTCGTAGACGATCTCCATGCCGCGCCCGCCGAGCACGTAGCTGGGCCGCACAAGCACCGGGTAGCCGATGCTCTCGGCGACGTCGTAGGCCTGCTCGGGCGTCGTGGCGGTGCCGAACGCCGGGGCGGGCAGCCCCGCCCGGGCGAGGACCGCCCCGAAGGCACCGCGGTCCTCGGCGAGGTCGATCGCCTCGGGTGAGGTCCCCAGGATCGGCACCCCGGCGTCGGCAAGGCGCTGCGCCAGCGAGAGCGGCGTCTGCCCGCCGAGCTGGACCACGACGCCGGCCACCGGCCCGGCGGCGAGCTCGGCGTGGTAGACCTCGAGGACGTCCTCGAAGGTCAGCGGTTCGAAGTAGAGACGGTCGGAGATGTCGTAGTCGGTGGAGACGGTCTCCGGGTTGCAGTTGACCATGACGGTCTCGTACCGCTCCGCCAGCGCCATCGTGGCGTGCACGCAGGAGTAGTCGAACTCGATGCCCTGGCCGATCCGGTTGGGCCCGGAGCCGAGGATGATGACCGCCTCACGTTCGCGCGGGCGCACCTCGGTCTCGTCGTCATAGGTGGAGTAGTGGTACGGCGTCAGGGCGGCGAACTCCGCGGCGCAGGTGTCGACGGTCTTGTACACGGGCCGCAACCCGTAGGCGCGGCGGATCTCGCGGACCGTCTCCTCGGACAGACTCCGCAGGCGGCCGATCTGGACGTCGGAGAACCCGTGCCGCTTGGCGCGGCGCAGCACCGGCTCGGTCAGCGCGGGCGCGTCACGCACCGTGGCGGCGATCTCCTCCACGAGCACCAGCTGGTCCAGGAACCACGGGTCGATGGCGGTGGCCTCGTACAGCTCGTCGACGCTCGCACCGCCCCGCATGGCCTGCTGGATGTCGACCAGCCGGTTCTGGGTCGGGGTGCGCACCGATTCCAGCAGCGCGGCGGTCTGCTCGGCGTCGGGCACGGGACCGTCCCAGTGGAAGACGGCGCCGTTCTTGTCGATCGAGCGCATCGCCTTCTGCAGCGCCTCGGTGTAGTTGCGGCCCAGCGCCATGGCCTCGCCGACCGACTTCATGGTCGTGGTCAGCGTGGGGTCGGCGGCGGGGAACTTCTCGAACGCGAACCGCGGGACCTTGACGACGACGTAGTCCAGCGTGGGCTCGAAGCTCGCCGGGGTGGAGCCGGTGATGTCGTTGGGGATCTCGTCGAGGGTGTAGTCCAGGGCGAGGCGGGCAGCGATCTTCGCGATCGGGAAGCCGGTGGCCTTCGACGCCAGCGCGGAGGAGCGGGACACGCGCGGGTTCATCTCGATGACGACGATGCGCCCCGTCGCCGGCTCGGTGGCGAACTGGACGTTGCAGCCACCCGTGTCCACGCCGACCTCGCGGATGATCGCGATGCCGACGTCCCGCATCCGCTGGAACTCGCGGTCCGTCAGTGTCAGGGCGGGGGCGACCGTGATCGAGTCGCCGGTGTGCACGCCGACGGGGTCGACGTTCTCGATCGAGCACACGACGACGACGTTGTCCGCCTTGTCACGCATGAGCTCGAGCTCGAACTCCTTCCAGCCGAGGATCGACTCCTCCAGGAGCACCTCGGTGGTCGGCGAGTAGTGCAGCCCGGCACCGGCGATGCGGTCCAGGTCCTTCGGCCCGTACGCCATGCCGGAGCCGAGGCCGCCCATGGTGAAGGACGGCCGCACGACGAGCGGGTACCCCAGGTCGGCGGCGACGGTGTGCGCCTCCTCGATGGAGTGCGCGACGGCGGAGCGCGCGCTCTCGGCGCCGCAGCGAGCCACCACACCCTTGAACGCCTCACGGTCCTCGGCGAGGGTGATCGCGTTGATCGAGGCGCCGATGAGCTCGACGCCGTACTCCTCGAGCACACCGGCCTCGTGCAGCGCGATGGCGGCGTTCAGCGCCGTCTGCCCACCCAGCGTGGGCAGCAGGGCGTCGGGGCGCTCCTTGGCGATGATCGAGGCGACGACGTCGGGAGTGATGGGCTCGATGTAGGTGGCGTCGGCCAGCTCCGGGTCGGTCATGATCGTCGCGGGGTTGGAGTTGACGAGGATGACGCGCAGCCCCTCCTCGCGCAGCACCCGCACGGCCTGGGTGCCCGAGTAGTCGAACTCGGCGGCCTGACCGATGACGATCGGTCCCGAGCCGATGACCAGGACGCTGGAGATGTCGGTGCGCCGGGGCATCAGCGGGTCTCGCTCTCGTCGTCGGTGCCGCTTGCCGTGTCGGTGCCGCTTGCCGTGTCGGTGCCGGGCGCCGTCGGGCCGGTGGTGTGGGGCGCCGCATCGGTAGCGGCGGTCGGTCGCGGGTTCTCGCGCATCATCAGGACGAAACGGTCGAACAGGTGCTCGGCGTCGTGTGGGCCTGCCGCGGCCTCGGGGTGGTACTGCACCGAGAACGCGGGGATGTCCAGCGCGCGCAGCCCCTCCACGACGTCGTCGTTGAGGGAGATGTGGGAGACCTCGACGCGGCCGTACCGGCCGTCGTCGAACGGCGCGACGGACGGCTCTCCGACGGGTACGTCGACGGCGAAGCCGTGGTTGTGCGTGGTGATCTCGATCCTGTCCGTGGTGCGGTCCAGGACGGGCTGGTTCACGCCGCGGTGGCCGTACTCGAGCTTGTAGGTGCCGTAGCCGAGCGCGCGGCCGAGGAGCTGGTTGCCGAAGCAGATGCCGAAGAACGGCAGCCCGGCGTCGAGCACCCCGCGCAGCAGGTCGACCTCGTGGGTGGCGGCCTGCGGGTCGCCGGGCCCGTTGGAGAAGAACACCCCGTCGGGGTGCAGCGCGAGGACTTCGACGAGGCTGACGGACTGGGGCACCACGTGCACCCGCACCCCGCGCGCGGCGAGCTGCTGCGGGGTGCGGGTCTTGATGCCGAGGTCGACGGCGACGACCGTCGCGACCGGTGCCCGCCCGGCGTACTCCCCCGCGGGTTCGACGACGTAGGCCGCCGCGGTGGAGACCTCCCGGGCGAGGTCCGCCCCGAGCATCTGGGGCGACTCGCGCACGACGTCGAGGAGCACCTCGACGGCCTGGTCGGTGAGGTGATCGGCCCCGGCGGGCAGTGCGGCACCGGAGAAGATGCCGGCCCGCATGACGCCGCACTCGCGCAGGTGCCGGGTGAGGGCCCGGGTGTCGACCTCGCAGATGCCGACGACGCCCTGCTCGGCGAGCTGGTCCTCGAGCTCGTGGGTGGCGCGCCAGTTCGACGCCCGCCGGGCGGCGTCGCGCACGACGAAGCCGGCCACCCACACGCGGGAGGACTCCGGGTCCTCCTCGTTCACGCCCGTGTTGCCGATGTGCGGCGCGGTCATCACCACGATCTGGCGATGGTACGAGGGGTCCGTCAGCGTCTCCTGGTAGCCGGTCATCCCGGTGGAGAAGACGATCTCGCCCACGGTGCGGCCGGTGGCGGCGTAGACGGCGCCCCGCAGCACGTAGCCGTCCTCGAGCACCAGCATGGCCGGGTCGCGCGCGGCGCCGCGTGGGCTCGCGCCGGTGGTGGTCTTCGCGGTGGGCGCGCTCATCGTGCCACCTCCTCGCGCGCCGCGAGGACGCCGTCGAGCACGGTGGCCCGTCCTCGCAGGAACGTGGCCCTCACCTGGCCGGGCAGCTCCCTGCCGGCGAACGGGGAGTTGCGGCTGCGGGTCGCCTGGGCGGCTGGGTCGACGACGCGGCGCGCGGCCGGGTCCACCAGGGTGAGGTTCGCGGGTTCGCCGACCGCCAGGGGGCGGCCGTGGTCGGTGAGTCGGCCGATCCGCGCGGGCGCGGTGGACAGGACGCGGGCGACGTCGGCCCAGGTCAGGCGGTCGGTGTCGACCATCGTGTCCTGGACTACGGACAGTGCCGTCTCCAATCCGGTCATGCCGAACGCGCCGGCCGCCCATTCGCAGTCCTTGTCCTCGGCGGCGTGCGGGGCGTGGTCGGTGGCGACGATGTCGATCGTGCCGTCCGCCAGCCCGGCGCGCACGGCCTCGACGTCCGCCGCGGTGCGCAGGGGCGGGTTGACCTTGTACAACGGGTCGTAGGTGCGGGCCAGCTCGTCGGTGAGCACGAGGTGGTGCGGGGTGACCTCGGCGGTGACGTCGATGCCGCGGGCCTTGGCCCACCGCACGATGTCCACCGATCCGGCGGTGGACAGGTGACACACGTGCAGGCGTCCGCCGACGTGCTCGGCGAGGAGGACGTCGCGGGCGATGATCGACTCCTCGGCCACGGCGGGCCAGCCGGTGAGACCGAGCTCGGCGGAGACGACGCCCTCGTGCATCTGCGCATCCTGGGTCAGGCGTGGCTCCTGGGCGTGCTGGGCGATGACGCCGTCGAAGGCCTTGACGTACTCCAGCGCCCGGCGCATGAGGACGGGGTCCCAGACGCAGCGGCCGTCGTCGGAGAAGACGCGCACCTGCGCGGCCGAGTCGGCCATGGCGCCGAGCTCGGCCAGGACCTCACCGGCCAGGCCCACCGAGACGGCACCGACCGGGCGCACGTCCACCCAGCCTGCCTGGCGGCCGAGGTTCCAGACCTGCTCGACGACGCCGGCGGTGTCCGCCACCGGCGAGGTGTTGGCCATGGCGTGCACGGCCGTGAACCCGCCCAGCGCGGCAGCGCGCGTACCGGTGAGCACCGTCTCGGTGTCCTCCCGGCCGGGCTCGCGAAGGTGGGTGTGCAGGTCGACCAGGCCCGGCAGGGCCACGAGACCGTCGGCCTCGACGGTCGTGACGTCGTCGGACCCGGCGGCGGCGCCCGCGGCGTCAGGTCCGACGACGGCGATCACCCCGCCGGAGAGGAAGAGGTCGCTGGGGGCGCCGCCGAGGAGGCGGGCCCCGCGGACGAGGTAGTCGGTCACAGGTTCGCCCCTTCGTCGGCGGTGTCGGCTCCGGCGAGGAGCAGGTAGAGGACGGCCATGCGCACGGACACGCCGTTGGCGACCTGCTCGACGATGGTCGAGCGAGGTGAGTCGGCAGCCTCGGCGCTGATCTCCAGGCCGCGGTTCATCGGTCCGGGGTGCATCACGATGGCCTGCCCGGGCAGGGCGGCCAGGCGTGCGCCGTCGAGTCCGTAGCGACGGTGGTACTCCAGCGGCGAGGGGAAGAACCCACCGCCTGCGAAGGACATCCGTTCGCGCTGGATGCGGAGCATCATGATGGCGTCAGGTGCGGCGGTGGCGATGGCCTCGTCGAGGTCGTGGCTCACGGTGGCAGGCCATCCGGCGATGCCCACCGGGAGCAGGGTCGGCGGTGCGACGAGCGTGACGCGCGCACCCAGTGTGGTGAGCAGCTGGACGTTCGAGCGGGCGACGCGCGAGTGGAGGACGTCGCCGACGATCACCACGCTCGCCCCGTCGAGCGCCGAGCCCACCGGGGCTGCTCCGGTACCCGCACCGACCGGCCTGTCGGATATCGGCCCGGCGCCCAGCCCGTCGGCGCCCGCATGGAGGTGCCTGCGCAGCGTGAACGCGTCCAGGAGCGCCTGCGTGGGGTGCTGGTGCGTGCCGTCACCGGCATTGAGGACGGGCACGTCGATCCACCCGGAGTGCGCGAGCCGGAACGGGGCCCCGGAGGCGTGGTGCCGCACGACGACGGCGTCGGCACCCATGGCCTGCAGCGTCTGGGCGGTGTCCTTGAGCGACTCGCCCTTGGACACGGAGGAGCCCTTGGCGGAGAAGTTGATGACGTCCGCGCTGAGCCGCTTGGCTGCGGCCTCGAAGGAGATCCGGGTGCGGGTGGAGTCCTCGAAGAAGAGGTTGACCACGGTGCGTCCGCGCAGCGTCGGGAGCTTCTTGATGGTCCGGGCCTGGGTGTCGGCCATCGCCTCAGCGGTGTCGAGGATCTCGACGGCCTCGGTCCGCGAGAGGTCCTGGGCGGAGAGCAGGTGTCTCATCGTGTGCCCTCCCTGGTGGTCTCGCCGGTGCCGGCGTGCGGGGAGGCCGGATCGGGGCCGTCGGAGAGGATGGTGACGGCGTCGGCGGTGCCGTCCGTCTCGACGAGTTGGACGTGCACCCGCTCGGAGCGGGAGGTCGGCAGGTTCTTGCCGACGAAGTCGGCCCGGATCGGCAGCTCCCGGTGGCCGCGGTCGACGAGCACGGCGAGCTGGACACTACGCGGGCGACCGAGGTCGTTGAGGGCGTCGAGCGCGGCGCGGATCGTCCGCCCCGAGAAGAGGACGTCGTCGACCAGGACGACGACCTTGCCGTCGATACCGCCGGGCGGGAGCGTGGTCCGCCCGAGCGTGCGGGTGGGCTGACCGCGCAGGTCGTCGCGGTACATGGTGATGTCCAGGGCACCAGCCGCGAGGGGTTCTCCGCCCTCGGTGGCGGAGAGGCGGGCGGCGAGCCGGTCGGCGAGCGGGACACCTCGGGTCGGGATGCCCAGGAGCACGACGTCCACGCTGCCGTGGTTGCGCTCGAGGATCTCGTGCGCGATGCGAGTGAGGGACCGGGCGATGTCCGGTTCCGAGAGCACCTGACGTGCGGTGCTCGGGGGTGTGCTGGCCACAGAGGCCCTCCTTCCCCGCCTCACCGGACGGGCCTTAAAGGATGTCTGACGCCGTGATGCTACCGCTCCGCAGGGGTGCCGCCGTCCCGCCGTCCCGGGCCTTGGACGGTGGGCGCGGGCCGCCCTGATCGAACCGCCGCAGCACAGCACCATCAGGCTCCGCACGGAGTCCTCGGCGTCGGCGCCGGGCGGGACCCCTCGGCGTCGGCGCCGGGCGGGTGGACCCCTCGGCGTCTGCGCCGAACGGGTGGACCCCTCGGCGTCAGGGCAGGACGGGACCCCTCGGCGTCAGCGCCGGATGGGACCCCTCGGCGTCAGCGCCGGGCGGGTGGACCCCTCGGCGGCAGCGCCGGACGGGACCCCTCGGCGTCAGGGCAGGAGGGTCGGCTTGAGCTCCAGGATGCGGGCGAGCAGGCCGTTGACGAAGGCCGGCGAGTCGTCCGTGGACAGCTCGGTGGCCAGCTTCACCGACTCGTCGATGGCGACAGCGTCCGGGACGTCGTCGTTGTAGAGCAGCTCCCACGTGCCCAGGCGCAGGACGCACCGGTCCACCACGGGCATGCGCTCGAGCGACCACCCCTGGGAGTAGGTGCTCAGCAGCTCGTCGATCTGTTCGAGATGGGCGGAGACACCCTCGACGATCTCGACGGCGTAGGCGGGGAAGGCACCCTGCGCGACGGTCACGCCCTGACGCTCCTCGAGCAGCCCCAGGAGATCGGCGACGTCGTGGAGGCGACCCTTCTGGTCGGCTTCGAAGAGGACGTCGAGCGCCCGCCGGCGGGCCTTGCTACGTGCGGACACCGAGGTCCTTCCTGTCTGGTGCGGGCCCGCGTGCCGCGGACCCGCATGCAGCGGGAGGCGCAGGGGTGCGCCTCCCGCAGAGGTCAGTCGTTGACGCGGCCGAGGTAGTCGCCCGTGCGGGTGTCCACCTTGACCTTCGTCCCCATCTCGAGGAAGAGGGGAACCTGGATCTCGTAGCCGGTCTGGACGGTCGCGGGCTTGGTGCCGGCCGAGGAACGGTCGCCCTGAAGCCCCGGTTCGGTGTAGGTGATCTCGAGGACCACCGACGCGGGAAGCTCGACGAAGAGGACGGCGCCCTCGTGCATGGCGACGATCGCATCCTGGTTCTCCAGGAGGAAGTTCGCGGCGTCGCCCACCGTCTCGCCGGAGATCGGGATCTGCTCGTAGGTCGCGGAGTCCATGAAGACGTAGTCGGTACCGTCCTTGTACAAGAACTGCATGTCGCGACGATCGACGGTTGCGGTCTCGACCTTGACGCCGGCGTTGAAGGTCCTGTCGATGGTCTTGCCGGAAAGGACGTTCTTGAGCTTGGTCCGCACGAAGGCCGGGCCCTTGCCGGGCTTGACGTGCTGGAACTCCACGACGGACCAGAGCTGTCCGTCGATGTTGAGCACCAGGCCGTTCTTCAGGTCATTGGTCGAAGCCACAGGGAGTGCCGTCCTTCATCGGTCTTGGAGGGCGGCCTCACCTCAGGGGCGGGCCGCGGAGCGCCCGTCAGGATACCTCGCCGTACCTGCAGGTGCCGATCCGTGCGGCGGCGAACGAGGCCACATCCCATAAGCCTCCATCTGATATCGGCACGATCATAAGCCGTAAGCCAATGTGTTGAGATACACGATCGCGGCCGTCGACACGGACCAACTCGCCAGGGACCCGATGAGGAACTCCTCCGCCTTCGAGCCCGTCCGGCGGTCCTCGGAGATCTCCGGAAAGCGCACGATGCCCTTCGCGGCGAGCACCGCCGCGATGACGGCGTAGGCACCGCCGAGCCCGAGCACCACGACGAGGATCCGTTCCAGCGGCCCGATCAGCCGGCCGCCGCGCAGTGTCAATCCGGTGGCCTCATCATGTGCGGGACCGGCGCCACCGCCGAGAGCGTCGTCCGCCGTACCACCACGAGGTGATTCGACCGTGCCGACGACGCGCCCGGCCACCCGTAGCACCCACGCGCGCGTGACCGTCGGTCCCGGCACAGCCGCGGCGGCGGCGGGTAGCCCAGCGTGATCGCGGCCGCCCGCGCCCTGCCCGGCGTGATCGCGGCCGCCCCCGCCGTGTCCGGCGTGATCCCGGCCTCCCTCGCCCTGCCCAACCCGCGCCGAGGGGGACCCGGACGGCTCCGCACGTCCCAGCGCGGCCCGCGCGACGATGTTGCCGCTGGTGGTGAGGAACACCCCGACCGCCACCGCGGCGAGCGCGGTACGCAGCGAGACACCGTCGAGGGCCGGCAGTCGCACCGCGGCATACGCGTCGACGAGGAACCCGGACGCGCCGGCGGTGGTGTCGTCGTAGACCGTGACTCCGGCCACGATGAGCAGGAGCACGACGACGGGCCACAACCGTCGCGGCCGGGGCCGGTCGTCCAGCGCCATGACGAACGCCCAACCGGCCGCCAGTGCCACGCACCCGGCAGCACCGAGGACCGGGACACCGAGCCCCCACACCGCGACCACCGCCACGCCGGCCCAGACGAGGGCGACCGTGGCCCACCGGACGTCGGGCCGGCGTCCGAGAGAACGCGCCACATCGGTCAGGCCGATGGTCAGGATGAGCAGCGACGCGATCACGACCGGCCACCGTCCGGCAGGAGCTGGTACCCGGCGAGCAGTGCCGCACCGCCGGAGCGGCGCAGGTTCTGCGAGACCGCGGACTGCGTGATGCCCTCGGCCTTGCCGAGCTCGGCCTGAGAACGCCCGAGCAGCGCACCCGCGGTGAGCCTGCGCTCACGTGGCTTCATATCGGTCATCGCCTGGTCGCGCAGGAGCAGGTAGGCGTTCGTGACGGCGTCCGTACGGGGGTCGTCGGAGACGAACCAGCTCCGCAGGTAAGGAGTGCCCTGCGACTCACGGCGGTGCGCCTCCTCGACCGCCTCCCGGGCGAACCACCACGCCGAGCCGTCCTGAATCGGGCCAGCGGGCCCGGCGGCCACCTCGACGACATCGCCGAGGCCCAGGCCGAACCGGCACTCGACCCCGTTCGGCAGGAGCAGTCGCGCGAGCGTCGTCGCACGTAGTGCCGGGCCGACGTCCGGGTACACGGCCTGGAACTCGTCCCCGACCGTGGCCCAGAGCGGCTCGATGGCGCGTGTTGCCTCATGGGCGGAGCCGAAGGCCTGTTGGATCGCCTCCTGGGCGCCCCGACGGTCCATCAGCTCGCGCGAACGCACGATGTCGACGATGACTGCTACCGCTGTGGTGGCCATCGGATAAGCATACGGCTTATCTTGGTAGGTCGAGTAGTGAACAGTGGCGTTTCGCCGCACTCTCGCCAGTTGCGTGCGCATCGCACGTACTCTCCCTGGCTCCGGGCGCGTCGCCCCTCGACGCTCCCACGACCGCTCCAGGGGCGCGCGCCCGCGGCGTTGCCGTATCCGCAGGCAACGGCCTCCCCGCCGGGTTTGCCGGCAAGCCCTCCACGGCACGCAGAGGCGGCACCGGGAGCCCCGGGACGCCGACGCTGTCCGCGCCGCCCGCCACCGTCCCTGCCACACGCCACTCGGAGGCAGCACCGGGAGCCCCCGGACGCCGCATCTCCCCGATGCCGGCTCGCTCGCCCTCAGCGAGCGCGAGCGACGCAGTCCCGCGGTGCGACAAGTTCCAGCACCTGCGCGGTGACCTGCTCCGGTGTCAGCTCGGAGGTGTCGATGGACGCCGTGGCAGCGGCCTCGTACGCCGGCCGTCGCTGCGCCGCCATGGAGGAGAACTGTGCTCGAGGGCTACCGATGGTGGTCGAGCGGGGCGCATTCAGACCCACCCGGGGCATGCCGGCGGCGAGCGAGACGTCGAGAAATACCACGATGCCGCCGTCCGCCCGGTACTGCTCGAGCCGGGCGGCGCTGCGCTCGACCGCACCGCTGCCGAGGGCGAGGACGCCCGGCCGGGCGAGGGCCTCGGCGACGACGACATCCTCGACCTCACGGAAGCGCTCCTCACCGACGTCGATGAAGAACTCCCCCACCTCGGTGCCCGCCCGCTCGGCCAGCAATGCGTCGGTGTCGGTGAACGGGACGCCGAGCTGCTCGGCGACCTGCGCAGCGACGGTGCTCTTGCCGGATCCCGGGGGGCCGACGAGTACGAGGCGCGGGGATGGCTGCAGGTCCGAGGTCACCGCACTACGGTAACCGGCACCACGGACCCCCGGTGCACCGGCAGCCGCAGAGTCCCTCGGCCATGAGTCAGCTCCTGACCCGGTCATACGCCTGGTGGAGGTGCTCGGGGGCCGGGGCGCGCAGCACCGTCGTCCGGCCCACGTCCTCCAGGACGACGAAACGCAGGGCGTCGCCGCGAACCTTCTTGTCGCTGGCCATCGCGTCGATGAGCGCGTCCCACCGACCGCCGCGGTAGCTCACGGGCAGCCCGAGCATGGTGAGGATCTCGCGGTGGTGCCGCACGACGTCGGCGTCCAGGATCCCGGCCGCGTGGGCGAGCTCGGCCGCGAAGACCATGCCCACGGCGACGGCGTCGCCGTGGCGCCAGCGGTAGTCCTCGGTGCGCTCGATGGCATGGGCGAAGGTGTGCCCGTAGTTGAGGATCTCTCGCGGGCCCGTCTCCCGCAGGTCCTCACCGACGACCCGCGCCTTGACGGCCACGGCGCGTTCCACCAGTTCGCGCAGGACGGCCGAACGCGGATCGAGCGCGCCGGCGCCGCCATCGGCCTCGACCAACCGCAGGATCTTCGGGTCGGCGATGAAACCGCACTTGACCACCTCGGCCAGGCCTGCACGCAGGTCCGCACCGGGAAGCGTGCGTAGCACGGCGAGGTCGCAGATGACACCCGCCGGCGGGTAGAAGGCGCCGACGAGGTTCTTCCCCGCAGCCGTGTTGATGCCGGTCTTCCCGCCGACGGCGGCGTCGACCATCGCCAGCAGCGTGGTGGGCAGGTTGACCAGCCGCACACCGCGCAGCCAGGACGCCGCGATGAACCCGGCGACATCCGTGGTGGCGCCGCCACCGAGGGCGACGACGACGTCCTCCCGCCCGAACCGCTCCGCGCCGAGCAGGTCCCAGGCGGCGGCGACGACGTCGATGGTCTTGGCCTGCTCGGCGTCGGGCACCTCGTGGCGGAGCACGGTGCGGTCCCCGCGGCCGAGTGCCGCGCGCAGGGCCTCGGCGGTCTCGGCGAGCGTGGGCGGATGGACCACCAGCACGCGCGATGCGACCGACCCGACCAGGGCGTCGATCTCGGCGGTGAGGCCCCGACCGATGACGACGTCGTACGGGGCCGCCCCGGCGACCTCGATGCGCGTCGGCTGTGCGCCGTCCGCGGCCTCCTGTCCATCTGGGCGGTCCCCCGCCGTCGCGTGCCCGTCCACTCGGTCCCCCGCCGTCGTACGCCCAGCCACCCGTCGCTCCTCCACCGCGTGCCCTCCCGTGTCGCCGCCGTCCCCGTCGTGCTGGTCGCCCTCGTGCACCGCGACCGCGTCCACCGCTGCCTCGCCGCGCCGGGCCAGCTCACGCAGGATGTCCGCCGCGACGCGCCTGGGCCGCCGATGTGTCGTCGCATGATGCACGGTCGCGACACTCTCGTAGACGGCGCGCCGCTCGGCCATGAGCGCGGTGAACCTGGTCCCGGGGTCTCCCGCCAGCAGGGGCCGGGTCCGGGAGCGACCCACGCGCGCCACTGCCTGCGCCACGTCGACGTCCAGGAAGACGACCGGGTGTCCCACCAGCGCCGCCCGCGTGCCGGGGTGCATGACGGCGCCGCCACCGAGCGCGACCACGCCGTCGTGCTCGGCCAGCACCCGCAGGACCGTCTCGTGCTCGAGGGCACGAAAGGCCGCCTCGCCCTCGGCCACGAACAGCTCCGCGATGCTCATCCCGGCGACGCGCTCGACCTCTTCGTCGGTGTCCAGGAACTCGACACCGAGGGCCGCGGCGATCAGGCGGCCGACAGTCGTCTTGCCCGCCCCGGGCGGGCCGACCAGGACGGCACGGAGGCCGGAGGAGTCAGTTACCACCGTCGAACCGTACTGCCCCTCTCGGGCGGGCCGGCGCGCGATCTCAGCGCATGTGCTGGGGGATCGCGTCGAGGTAGCCCCGCAGGTTGCGGGCAGCCTCGTCGACGGAGTCCCCGCCGACCTTCTCCAGCAGCGCCTGAGCCAGCACGAGCGCCACCATCGCCTCAGCGACGACGGCGGCCGGCGGCACCGCGCACACGTCGGACCGCTGGTGGATGGCCGTCCCGGTCTCGCCCGTGGCGACGTCCACCGTGGTGAGCGCGCGCGGGACGGTCGAGATCGGCTTCATCGCCGCGCGCACCTTGAGCACCTCGCCGTTGCTCATGCCGCCCTCGGTGCCGCCGGCCCGGTTGGTGGTCCGGCCCAGCCGGCCGTCGGCACGGAGGGCGATCCCGTCGTGCGCGGCGGTGCCGCGCCGCGTGGCGGTGCGGAACCCGTCCCCCATCTCCACCCCCGTGACGGCCTGGGTGCCCCACACCCCCCCCGCGAGGCGGGCG
>NZ_JBTSDU010000046.1:0-20910 GCF_054605595.1 Georgenia sp.
ACCCGGCGAACACCCACGAGGACGAGTACCTGCCCAACCTCGACCGGGTCCTCGACGCCGTCGAGCGGTCCCTCGCCTACTGACGCCGGGCGGCGCCGTCGACCCACGACGCCGGCCGGCGCCACGCCACACCACCGCACCCAAGGAGCAACGTGCCGAACTACCAGCAGTTCCGTCTGCCGGACGTGGGCGAAGGCCTCACCGAGGCCGATCTCGTGACCTGGCACGTCGCGGTCGGCGACACCGTCGGCGTGAACCAGATGCTGTGCGAGATCGAGACCGCCAAGTCCGTGGTCGAGCTGCCCAGCCCCTACGCCGGTGTGGTGCACGAGCTGCTCGTGGCGGAGGGGGCCACCGTCGACGTCGGGACGCCGATCATCAGCGTCGACACCGACCCGGGCGGAGCTTCGCCGGCCGGCGGCGACGCCGCGGCGGGCGCACCGGGCCCGGGCGCGGACGCGGGCGCGGCGACGGACCGGGCCGAGGGCTCGGGCAGCGTCCTGGTCGGCTACGGCACCACCCCGGGCGTCGCGGGGCGCCGGCCCCGCCGGTCCACGGCGGCCGTGCCGGCAGCCACCCCCGCCGCGCCGGCGCCGCCCGCCGCGCCGGCAGTCCCCCCCGCTGCGCCCGCCGCGCCGGCCGCGGCTCGCGGTGCCCGCGTCCTGGCCAAGCCGCCCGTGCGCAAGCTCGCGAAGGACCTCGGCATCGACCTCGCCTCCGTCGTCGGCACCGGTCCGGGCGGCCTCGTCACCCGCGATGACGTGCAGGCCAAGCACGTGGAGACGGAGCCGCGGGGCCTGGCCACCTACCCCGGCGACGAGGACCCC
The DNA here is from genome assembly GCF_054605595.1 of Georgenia sp. Lineage (NCBI taxonomy): Bacteria > Bacillati > Actinomycetota > Actinomycetes > Allobogoriellales > Allobogoriellaceae > Georgenia > Georgenia sp. The sequence continues at coordinate 828 of NZ_JBTSDU010000046.1, forward strand.
TGGCTCACAGGCGGCACCGTCTCCGCGGACGGACGCCAGACCCGTGTCCCCGCGAGGTCCGTCCGCAAGCGCACCGCCGAGGCGATGGTGCACTCTGCCTTCACCGCCCCGCACGTCACCGTCTTCCACACCGTGGACGTCACGAAGACGATGCGCCTCGTCGAGCGGCTCAAGGCCGACCGGGAGTTCGCCGACGTGCGCGTCACCCCGCTGCTGATCACGATGAAGGCGCTGGTGCTCGCGGTGCGTCGCAACCCCGAGGTCAACGCCGCCTGGGACGACGCCGCCAAGGAGATCGTCTACAAGCACTACATCAACCTGGGTATCGCCGCCGCCACGCCCCGCGGCCTGATGGTCCCCAACATCAAGGACGCGCACCGGCTCAGCCTGCACGAGCTCGCCGGTGAGCTCGCCGCCCTCACGGCCGGCGCCCGGTCCGGCAAGGTGGCGCCGCAGGACATGGCGGACGGGACCATCACCATCACCAACGTGGGGGTGTTCGGCATCGACACGGGCACCCCGATCCTCAATCCCGGCGAGTCGGCGATCCTGGCCTTCGGTGCCATCACGCAGCGTCCGTGGGTGCACCACGGCAAGATCAAGCCCCGCTGGGTCACCCAGCTCGCGCTCTCCTTCGACCACCGCCTGGTCGACGGCGCACTCGGCAGCAAGGTCCTCGCGGACGTCGCGAAGGTGCTGGAGGACCCTGCCCAGGCGATCGTCTGGCGTTGACACCGGCCCGGTGGCCGGACCGGCACGGCCCGGTGGCCGGCCCCGCGCGGTTGCCGCGAGTCATCGCGCCGGGCCCAGGTGGTGGCGAACGCCGTCCGATAGGTAACGTCAGCAGCAACAGTTGCCGTGCGGAGCAGGTGGGCGGGTAGGGCGGAGGGGGTGATCCATGGACGACGTCTCGCCACCGGTCTCGCTGCGGCAGCGTCGGGAAGCCCGTGCGGCCGCCCAGCTGGCCTCCGACGCGGCGCTCGCGGCCAACGCCGCCCAGGCCCACCAGGGCCGGCTCGTCGACCCGACCGAGTTCCGCGCCGGCGTCCCCGTCTCGCTGGACGAGCAGACGTACCCCTTCCTCCGGAGCCAGCTCGTCAACGCGATCCTGGACTCCGCGACTCCCGAGCGCACCGACCGACTCTTCCCGGGGGACCCGCAGCAGCTGCTGCGACCGCACGGCGGGGTCAGTTTCGGGTCCGGCGCCGCCGGCGTGCTGTGGACGCTCGCCGAGGTCGATGCCGACGTCCCGGCCGAGCTGGTGAACTGGCTCGAGTGGTCGGCCCTGCGCGCGCAGGATCTGGGCCCCGGGCTCGTCGACGGGCTGGGCGGCATCGCCCTCAGCCTCGACCGTCTCGGCCGGTCGCGCTCCGCCGCCCGGCTGTGGAAGCGGGTCGAGGACGCCCCCCTCGAGCGGCTGGGCGCCTCGCTGGCGGACGGCCTGCCCGGGGTGGGACTCGCCCTGCTCGAGCGCAGCCGGTTCACCGACGCCGACCGGCTCATGGACCGGGTGGGTCACGTGACGGTCGAGCTGGTCGCGCGCCTGCGGCACGGGCGCGCCCGGCGCGGGCCCGGGCTGCTGCGCGGCGGCGCGGGGGCCGCGCTCTTCCTCCTGCACGTCTACGAGCTCACGGGCGACGACGACCTCCTCCCCACCATCGAGCACGCCCTGCGCAGCGACCTCGCCCTGCTCGGCTGGGCGGGTATCGCGCAACCGGGACGCAGCGAGCTCTGGCGCACCCGCCCCTCGCTCGCGACGGGTAGCGCCGGCGTGGCCGTCGTGCTCCACGAGGCGATGGACTACTTCGACGCCCCCTGGATGTACAAGGCCCGCGAGGCCATCGCGCAGGCGTGCGACCAGCACGCCACCGCCCACCCGGGCCTCTTCCACGGCTGGGCGGGGACGATGGTGGCGCTGCAGTACCTGCGCTCGCGGGCCTGGGACCCGACCGCGGACCGCCGGGCCGCGGTGCAGCACCAGCTCGCCCGGCTCAGCCACCCGGCCGTGCACGGCCGCATCCCGTTCCTCGGGGTCGACGCCGAATGGTCCTCCGCGGACCTCAGCACCGGCGCGGCCGGCGTCCTGCTCGCCTTCGACGTGCTGATCGACAAGCGGGCCCGGATGCCGCTGCTCTGGTGAGTCCCGGGCCCGCGTGGGTCGGTCAGAAGAGGGCGAACTGTGCGCGGGCGAGGGAGAACCCTCGGCCGGTGAGCGTGCTCCAGCAGCTCACCCCGTCGCGCTCGCTGGTGCACGCGAAGTACCCCGACGTCGTCGACGTCCCGTAGCCGAGCGTCGCCGCCGACCGGGCCGCCGGCGCCGCGCAGTCCACCCGCGCCTCCCCGCCGAGCGGGACGACGATCGTGACGGGTCCGTCCACGCACTCCGGCGGGTTGGAAAAGGCGCGCTCGTCGATGGTGCAGGTCGTGGCGACCACGCCGAGCACGCACACGATGTTGCCGGACGGGCTGGAGAAGTCGGCGAGGTCCTGCGCGTCGGCAGGTGCCGCCCGGACGGGCTCGACCCACCGCGGCGCCTCCCGCAGGGTCGTGACCAGCGCCGGCGGCGTCTGCGCGCCCGCGAGCAGGGCGTTGTTCACCTGGACGGCGTGGGCCGGTCCGCACGAGGTCTGCAGGCCGGTGAGTGCGGCGATGACGTCGTCGTCGGCGCCCGCCACGCTCCACGCGCCCGCCACGGACGCGGCGACCCCGAACTCGGTGAAGACGCGCGCGTCGGTGCTCGGGTCGGTGCACGTGGACGACTGGGCGAGACCCGCCAGCGCCGCCTGCGCCGCGGCGACGCCGTCCGGCGTCCCGGTCGTGGATGGCTCCTCGGTGGCGGTCTCGCCCGCCGGGCTGGTCGCGTCCGGTGCGGCGGAGTCCTGCCCGCCGCGCGTGGTGAGCATCGCCACGAGGGCGATGACGAGCGCCAGCACCACGAGCCCGCCGACCCCGAGGACCGCTGCGCGGCGACGGTCGTTCCCGGCCGGCCGGTCCGTGGCGGACCGCCGGCCGGCGGGAGCCGGGCGCGCCGGTGGGACCGCGCTGGGCGGGGCAGCGTGCGCGCGCGGCGCCGTCGGGGCGGCGGCAGGCCGGATGACCGGTGGATGCACCTCGGTGGGGGCCTCGTCGGGTGCGACGACGGGTGTGGGGACGTCGGCCGGGGCCCCGGCCCCACGCGTGCGCAGCGCGGCGTCGACCTCGGGGACCCCGAGCTCACCCAACCAACCCAGCAGTGCCGGGTACGTGGATGGGTTGGCGGCGATGACCGGCCGGAGCTCCGGGTGGTCCCTGGCCAGGAGCTGGAGGGTGGTCAGGGGCGTGGCGGGATCCGCGGCCCGTCGGGCCAGCTCGTCGTCCCGCTCCGCCACACCCACCAGCTCCTCCTCCGGAATGTCCCGACCTTACACAGACTCGGCCGGATCGAGCCCGGCGCGATGAGTCACCGGTCGCATACGGTGTCCACTGTGCGTCGTGCCGTCCCCCTGCTCATCGTCCTCCTCGTCCTCGTGGCGGTCGGCGCCGTGGCGGCCGACCGGTACCTCCTCGCCCGCGCCGAGCAGGAGATCGCCACCCGGGTCGGTGCCGTCCTCCACACCACCGGGAAGCCGGACGTGACGATCGGCGGGTTCCCCTTCCTCCCCCAGGTCCTGACCGGCGAGATCGGCGACGCCGACGCCCACGCGGCGGACGCCGTCGTCGAGGGGTTGCGCCTCGACGACGTCGACGTCTCCGCCCGGGAGATCACGCTCGGTGACCCGGTCCTCGTCGGCGAGCTCGACCTCTCGGCCACGATGGCCGACGCCGCGCTCGAACAGCTCCTCCACGAGCAGATGCCCGCGCTCGCGCTGCGCGTGACGACGACGCGCGACGGCGTCGTCCTCGCCACCGAGCTGTTCGGCCTGCCGCTGACGATCACCGCCGTCCCCACGGTGATCGACGGCGCCCTCGCGATCGGCCTCGACGCGCTCACCCTGGCCGGCGCGACGGTCGACGCCCGCGTGCTCCCCGCCTTCCTCGAGGCGGCGGACGCGCTCACCGTCGAGCTGCCGGCCCTGCCCCCCGGGCTCGAGATCGTCGGGGTGGAGCCGCGGACGGGCGGGGTCCGCCTCCTGGTGGCGGGGAAGGACGTGGCGCTCGGGTAGCCCGGGCGGGCCGGGAACTTCGCCCGCGAACCACCACGGCCACTCCGCCGGGAATCACCGGCCACGCCCCGATCCACCGGTGGATCGCGGCTGCGCCGCCCGGGAGGTGGGCTCCTCCGCTTGCGAGAGGTGCAGCACATTTCGAGGAGTAACACATCAACGGCGAAGTATTCGGCCGATAGGGAGGTGGACAACGTCAGGCAGATCGTTCCTCCGACAGGGAGTACTTCATGGCCATCGCCGCTGACACCGGTGTCCGCCCGGCCCGAACCTCCGCCCGGCGCCGTAGCCTTGCGACCACGTTCGCCGACCGGTCGATCCGCACCAAACTGCTCGCGCTCGTCACCGTAGCCACACTGACCACGCTCGTGCTCGGCGGGATCGCCCTGCAGTCCCTGGGCAACCTGCGCACGACGACGAGCCAGATGGTCGAGACGCAGTCTCAGCTGAACACGTCCCTGGCGACCCTGAAGGACGGCGTGTGGAACATGCGCAACAGGGTCTCCATGCTCGGCAGCTACGTCGGTGGCGACGTCTCGGCACCCGTCGAGGCCGTGCGCGCGGCCAACCTGCAGCTGGACGCCGCGGTCACCGACTTCGGGGAGCGCTTCACGGCCGCGACCGGGCGCGAGCCGACCAATCTTGCGGAGTTCACCGAGGCACTCAATGGCTACCGGGAGATCTTCGACACCGGGATGGTGCCCGCCGCCGAGGCTGGTGACCGTGCCGGCTACCAGTTCGCCGACGAGGAGGTGACACCCATCGGCGCGAGAATGGTGGACAACCTGACTGCGGTGAACGACGAGACCGGCGCGTACCAGCGCCGGCTGGCCGACGAAGCGGATGCCACTGCCGAGCGAGGCATCGTCGCGATCGGGGTGTCGGCCATAGTGGGCACGCTGCTGGCCCTCACCTTCGGCCTGACCATCGCCAACGTCGTGCGTCGCCCGATCGCGCGGGTGCAGCGCTCGCTGGAGGCCATGGCGGAGGGCGACCTCACCGTCGGCGCCGACGTGACCTCCGCGGACGAGCTCGGCCGGATGGCATCTGCGCTGGGCCGGGCCCAGGCGGGTCTGCGCGAGACGATCGCCAACGTGGTGACCACGTCCGAGACGGTGGCCAGTGCAGCGGAGGAGCTGTCGGCGTCGTCGTCGCAGATCTCCACGACGTCGGAGGAGACGTCGGCGCAGGCCGGCGTGGTCGCGGCAGCGGCGGAGCAGATCTCGCAGAACGTCCAGACGGTGGCTGCCGGGGCGGAGCAGATGGGTGCGTCCATCCGCGAGATCGCACACAACGTCACGGAGGCGGCCAAGGTCACCGACCACGCCACGCAGGTCGCGGCGGGGACCAACGAGACGGTCGCCAAGCTCGGGACCAGCTCCCAGGAGATCGGCAACGTCATCAAGGCGATCACCTCCATCGCCGAGCAGACGAACCTGCTCGCCCTGAACGCCACCATCGAGGCGGCCCGGGCCGGGGAGGCCGGCAAGGGCTTCGCGGTGGTCGCCTCCGAGGTCAAGGAACTGGCACAGGGATCCGCCAAGGCAGCGGAGGACATCGCCGGACGCATCGAGGCGATCCAGAACGACGCGGCCGGAGCCGTGGGCGCGATCGGCGAGATCTCCTCGATCATCACCGCAATCAACGACTTCCAGACCACGATCGCGTCCGCGGTGGAGGAGCAGACCGCCACCACGAACGAGATGACGCGCAACGTCACCGAGGCCGCCACGGGTTCAGGGGAGATCGCGGCGAACATCACCGGCGTGGCCTCTGCGGCCCGGACGACCACACAGGTCGTCGGGCAGCAGAGCGACGCAGTGGCCGAGCTCGCGCGCATGGCCACCGACCTGCGCCGGCACGCCGCCCGGTTCGTGTACTGACCCAAGGGGGCGGCGGGGTGCGAGGCCTCACCCGCCCGCACCGACCGGCGGTCTTCGAGCCTGCCGACGTCCGTCATCGACGGCCGGCCTGGTCACCCTGCCGGGCTGCGCGCTCCACAGCCAGAACGGCCTGGCCAGCGCCTTCCCCGCCGGTGCCCGGCGGGGAAGATCTACCGCGACCGGGTCGGTGTGCCGCGGCGGCGTCGTCCTGCGCGTCATCAGCCGCAGGCACGAGTCGCGGGTCACCGCCGTCGTCGATGAGCTCCCGCCGGATTACGGCCGAGGAGAGGAAGCGAACGCCAGGCTCTTCTCGATCACTGACCGGCCCCGGAGCCCGCACGATCAGGGGTCGCTAGCGCGAGTGCTCGGACCGGTCGGCGCGCTCGGCGAGCATCGCGTTGTAGGCCCGGAGGTCGGCGTCCTGGTCGCGGTCGGCCTTGCGGTCCTCACGGCGTGCGGTGCGGTCGTCGGCCCGAGCCCAGCTGATCGCCACCCCGACGGCGAGCGCGAGCGTGGGGAACTCCCCGATGCCCCAGGTGATCGCGCCGCCCTTCTCCTGGTCCGCGAGGGCGTCCACGCCCCCGCCCCAGCTGAGCCCCAGCCAGCCGAAGTGGTCCGCCGCCAGCAGCGACGTCATCTGGATGATCGACAGGCCGAAGAACGCGTGGAAGGCCATCGTCGCGAAGAGCAGGACCAGGCGCAGGGGGTACGCCGGGCGCGGTGGGCCGGGGTCGATCCCGATGAGGACGTTGGCGAACAGGTAGCCCGCAAGGGTGAAGTGGACCGTCATCAGCAGGTGGCCGACGTGCGTGGTGACGGCGCCCTCGAACAGCGGTGTGTAGTAGAAGACGACCATCGAACCGGCGAAGTTGACGGCCGCGATGATCGGGTGGGAGAAGAACCCGGCCCAGCGGGAGTGCACCAGCGCCAGGAGCCACTCGCGCGGGCCGCGGGTGCCGTCGACCCGGCCCGGCAGCGCGCGCAGCGCGAGGGTGACGGGGGCACCGAGCACCAGGAAGATCGGGACGACCATCACCAGGAGCATGTGCTGGATCATGTGGGCGCTGAACAGCAGCCGGCCGTAGACCATCGCCCCGCCGTTGGTCACCCAGAAGAACAGCAGGAACCCGGCGATCCAGGCCGCCGTCCGCGGGAGGGACCACGTGTCGCCCCGCCGGCGCAGCCGCACCACCCACCGCACGTACACCAGCACGGCGGCGACGGCGACCAACAGCGTGAGCGGGTCCGGGCGCCACTGCGTGAGGTAGGTGAGCGCCGTCGGGAACGGCGGCTCGGGGTAACCGGTGAGGAGGTAGACCGGGCTCGCGTCGGTGACCGGGTCCTGCGGCACCGGTGGCGCGGACGAGCCGAGCGCGACACCGACACCGGTCACGGCACCCATGACCAGCACCTCGACGCCCGCGAGCCGCCAGAACGCGGCACCCGGCGCCGCCGGTTCGCCGGGGGCGGTGGTGCCGGCCGGGCGCCCCGGAGCACTCCCCGGCGACAGGCGTGCCCGGATCGCCGGGATCGTCACCTCGCGGTGCGCCCAGCCCGCCAGGCCGAGACCCGTGGTGAGCACGATCTTGATCAGGAGCAGTTGGCCGTAGGGGTGGGTGAGCAGGTCGAGCGGGGAGTCGAGACGGATCCACGCGTTGGCGACGCCGGCGGCCGCGACGATGAGGAATGCCCACAGCGCCAGGCGGGAGTACCGCTGAACGACGTCGGGCAGGTCGCTGCCCAGCCGACCGGCGACGAGGCAGAGCACGACGAGCCCACCGACCCAGAGGGCGATCCCGCCGACGTGCAGCCACCAGGAGGAGACGGCGAGCTCGTGGCTCGCGGCGCCCGCGGCGTGGCCGGTGAGCGAGACGGGGAAGATCGCGAGGACGGCGAGGACGGTCGTCCAGGCGGCCGAGGTGTAGGAGCCGACGGCGGCGGCTACGACGGCGACCAGTGCGGTGAGGCCGGTGGCCCACAGCAGGTACCGGCCCAGCTCGATGTCGGTGACGAACTGGGCGAGCTGGGCGCCGTAGCCCGGGCCGCCGACGCCCGCCCCGATGATGGCGGCGTGGGTGAGGACGAGGTGGGCGAGCTGGGCGAGGGCCCAGACGACGGCGGCGACACCACCGATCCGGGCGGCCAGGATCCAGGCGGCGCCGTCGGTCCGGGGCCGGCCGGGTCGCGGCCGACGGGCCGGGTTCGATCCCGCCGGCGCCGGGAGGACGAGCGCGCACAGGGCGAAGGCACCGGTGGTGACGGCGGCGCCGGCGTGCGTGAGCAGCGTCGCCGTCGGCAGCCCCCACCGCACGAGCGGGCCCGGGTCGAACAGGGCCGACGGCCGCACCGCACCGGTGAGGAGGAGTGCCCCCGCCATCGCGAGCAGCGCGATCGGGAGGGAACCGAGCGCGTACCACCAGGTGCGGGACCGGGTGCGTGTCGGCAGCGTGGTCGTCACCCGTTCAGGGTATGCGGTGGATCCGGGGGCCCGGCACCCGCGCCGGGCACGATCACCAGCCCGGTGTGGCACCGGCGCCGTTGGCATAGTCTCGCTGGTGCCACCCGCATCCGAGCCAGGAGAACGATGAGCACTGCGGCACAGGTCCAGACCCTCGACGACCGCGACCTCGCCCGGGCCACCGAGCTGATCGAGCGGGTACGGGCCATCTTCGCGCAACGGGTGGTGGGTCAGGGCGGCCTGCGCACCGCGCTCGTCTCCACCCTGATCGCCGGCGGCCACGTGCTGCTGGAGTCCGTCCCCGGCCTGGCGAAGACCACCGCCGCGCACACCCTGGCCGGCGCCGTCTCGGGCACCTTCCACCGCATCCAGTGCACGCCGGACCTGATGCCCAACGACATCGTGGGCACCCAGATCTTCAACTATGCCACCGGCGAGTTCACCACCCAGCTCGGCCCCGTGCACGCCAACGTCGTCCTCCTCGACGAGATCAACCGGTCCTCCGCCAAGACGCAGTCGGCGATGCTCGAGGCCATGCAGGAGCGGCAGACCTCCATCGGCGGCGAGGTCTACCCGTTGCCGAGCCCGTTCATGGTGCTCGCCACGCAGAACCCCATCGAGGAGGAGGGCACCTACGTCCTCCCCGAGGCCCAGATGGACAGGTTCCTCATGAAGGAGGTGCTCACCTACCCCACGCCCGCCGAGGAGGTCGACATCCTCGAACGGACCTCCACCGGGGCGCTGACCGGCTCGCCGGCCCGCGAGCCGATCAACCTGGACGACGTCCACTTCCTCCAGGGCGCCGCGCTGCGCGTCTATGTGGACCGGTCGGTCAAGGAGTACGTCGTCGCCCTGGTCAACACCACCCGCGGCGGCGGGCCCCGGCCGCTGCCCGACCTCGCCCAGCACGTGCGCGTGGGTGCCTCCCCCCGTGGCGCCATCGCGCTCATGCGGGTCGCGCAGGCACTGGCCCTGCAGGAGGGCCGCACCTACGTGGTGCCCGACGACGTCAAGCGGCTGCGTCATCCGGTGCTGCGCCACCGCCTCGTCCGCACCTACGACGCGCTGGCGAACAACGTGGCCCCGGAGGCCCTGATCGATGCCGTCTTCCAGGCCGTCCCCGCACCCTGATGGGCCTGGACCCCACCTCCCGCCTGGCCAAGGTGCGGGCCCGGCTCGACCTGCCGCGGGTGCGGCGGGCCGCCGGCCTCCTGGACGGGCGGCACCGGTCGATCTTCACCGGCCACGGACAGGACTTCGACGACCAGGTCGAGTACCGACCCGGCGACGACGTGAAGGACATCGACTGGAAGTCCTCCGCCCGCGCCGGGCTGCCGATCATCCGCCGGTTCGTGCGCGAATCGAACCTCACCCTGGTGCTGGCGGTGGACACCGGCCGGAACATGGCGGCCACCGCCCCCTCGGGCCGGCCCAAGTCCGAGGTTGCCCAGCTCGCCGCCGACGTCGTCGCCTACCTGGCCCGCGCCCGGGGGGACCTGGTGGCGCTCGTCGCCGGCGACGCCGGGCGGATGACGCAGGTCCCCGGCCGGGGCGGCACCGAGCACCTGGAGATGCTGCTGCGCGTGGTCGAGGGTGCGATGAGGCGCGACGCGCCGCCGTCGGACCTCGGACGCGTCCTGGAGCGCGTCCTGTCCTGGCACGTCCGGCGCGCGCTCGTCGTCGTCCTCACCGACGAGGCCCGGCCCGGCCCGGAGCACGAGGACGTCCTGCGCCGGCTGCGCACCCGCCACGAGGTCCTCGTCATCGGCGTCGCCGACGCCCTGCCCACCACCCCCGGCATCGGGCCGACCGCGGATGTCGCGGACGCGGCCCGGCTGCCGGCCATGCTCCGGGCGGACCTCGGGCTCCACGAGGAGGCGCTCGCCGCCGTGGCGGCCCGCCGCACCGCCGTCACCGCCGTGCTGCGCCGGCGCGGCGTCCAGCACGTCGTCGTGTCCGGCGAGGACGACGTCGTCGACGGGCTCATCGACCTGCTGGGGAGGCAGCGACATGCCCGGCGCTGACCGGCTCCCCCCGGAGGCGTACGCGTGGTGGGTGCCCGCCCTCGGCGTTGCCCTGCTGACCCTCGTGGCGGCGTGGTACCTGTTCGTGCGCTGGTACACGGGGCCGCGCCGGGACCGTGCGCCGCAGGGTGTGGCGGTGACGGTGCGGCAGCGCTACGCCGCCGAGGTGCAGGGGCACCTGGCCCGCTACGACGCCGGCGAGTACGACCTGCGCGCGCTCCACCTGGCCCTGTCCGCCACCATGCGCGCCTTCGCCTCCGCACGGATCGGCACCGACGTGCGTGCCTGGACCCGCGGCGACATCGCCGGCCACGACCCCACCCGCCGGATCGGGCACCTCCTGGCACTCTGGGAGGAGCCGAGCTTCGCGAGCCGGTCCGACGCCGTGGCCGCCACCTCCGCCGCGCGCGCCCGGGAGGTGATCCAGACGTGGTGACGCCGTGGCTGGTGCCCGTGGTGCTGGGGCTCGTCGTGGTCGCGGCCCTCGCGGGCTGGCTGCGTGGTCGGGAGAAGCCGGACGATGCCGTCACCCCGGTGGCGAACTCGGCGTACGTGCGCTCGCTGCCGGGCTACGGCCGGCGCCTCCGGACGCTGCGGATCGGGCTCGCGGTGGCAGCGGCGGCGCTGTCCGTCACGGCGCTCGCGACGGCGTCGCTCACCGCCCGACCGGTGGACCGGGACGTCCGCTCGCAGATCCTGGCGACGCGCGACATCGTCCTGTGCCTGGACGTCTCGGGCTCCATGATCGAGCTGGACTCCGAGATCGTGGCGACCTTCTCCGAGCTGGTCGACTCCTTCGAGGGGGAGCGCATCGCCCTGAACGTCTGGAACAACACCACCCGCACGGTCTTCCCCCTCACGGACGACTACGGCCTCGTCAAGGAGGAGCTCGACGCCGCCGCGCAGGTGCTCGACTTCGACCTCGACGCCTGGCTGTACGACGCCGTGGCGCTGGCGGACCTCGAGCAGTTCCTCACGGGCACCGTGTCGCTCGCCGCCAGCGCGTCCTCGCTGGTCGGTGACGGCCTGGCCACGTGCGCGCTGGCGTTCGACGACGCCGAGTCCGAGCGGGCGCGGTCGATCGTCCTGGCCACCGACAACCTCGTGCTCGGCACCCCCGTGTACTCCCTGCCGGAGGCGGCCGCGCTGGCGGCGGGGCGGGACATCACGGTCCACGGGCTGTACGCCTCGCTCAGCGACCTCGACTCCGGCGTGGCGCGGCGCCAGATGGAGGAGACCGTCACCGCGGGCGGGGGGCTGTTCTTCGAGGCGGACGACCCGGCCGCCGTCGAGAGCATCATCGCCGAGATCAGCGCCCACGAGGCGGTCGAGCTGGAGGCCCAGGACGAGGTGGTCCTGACCGACCGGCCCGACCGGTGGTTCGGCTGGCTGGTGGGCTCGCTCGCCGTCGGGCTCGTGGTGGCGTGGCGGGCGCGCGCATGATCCTGAGGCTGGTGTGGCCGGCGTGGGCGCTCGCGGTGGTGGTCGTCCCGCTCCTGGTGCTCTGCGCGCTGGGCTGGTGGCAGGCACGGGGGTCGGGCGAGGGTCCCGGAGGGGAGTGGGTGCGCCGGGCCGCGATGGTGGCCTGCGTGGCGGTCATCGGGCTCGCGCCGGCCGTCCCGGACGAGACGAGGACGCTGGAGACCAACGTGGAGGTGTTCTTCGTCGTCGACCGCACCGGGTCCATGGCGGCCGAGGACTACGACGGCGCCCGCCCGCGCCTGGACGGGGTCCGCCACGACATCGACGCCGTCATGGACGCCGTCCCGGGCGGCCGCTACTCCGTCATCGCGTTCGACTCCCAGGCCTCGCGCCAGCTCCCGCTGACCACCGACGCGCGGGCGGTGCGGACCTGGGCCGAGACGATGCGCCAGGAGGTCACGGCGTACTCCGCGGGCTCCTCGATCGACCGGCCCCACGCCGCGCTCACCCGGGCCGTCACCGGCGCGGCCGGCCGCAACCCCAGCAGCGTCCGCCTCGTGTTCTTCCTCTCCGACGGCGAGGACACCGACGGCGACGACGCCGCGGCGGGCGCCGAGACCACCAGCGTCGCGCCGCTCGCGCCCCTGGTCGACGGCGGCGCCGTGCTGGGCTACGGCACCGCGGCGGGCGGCCGGATGCGTTCGTATGCCGGGACGGCGGACTCCGGTGCCGGATCCGCCGCCCCGTACATCACCGACGACTCGCAGCCGGGCTCGCCGCCGGCCGTGTCCGTCATCGACGAGGCGAACCTGCGCAGCGTGGCGCAGCAGCTCGAGGTGCCCTATGTGCACCGGACCGGGCCGACGGCGCTGGACGGTCTCCTCGACGGCATCGACGTCACGGCGATCGCGTCGGACGGGCGCCGCGATGTCAGCACCTACCGGGACGTCTACTGGCCGGCCGCCGCGCTCCTGGCCGTGCTGGTCGCCTGGGAGGCGTACGACCAGGCGGTCCGGTGGCGGCGCCTGCGGTCGGTGGCGGCAGCATGAGCGTGCGCACCACACCGCCGGTGGACCCGTCGGGACGTCGGGACGGCCCGCGCCCCGCGGGGTACCAGGACGGACCGCGTCCCGCGGGGCGCCGGGCGGGCGTGCTCAGCCCGAGCGGGCGGCGCTGGCTGGCATGGTCGGCCCCTGCGGTGCTCCTGGCGCTGCTCGCCGCCGCCGTGCTGCTGGGCGTGACGTTCGGCAACACCTTCGCGCGGGCGGCCTACGACGGCGGCCGGCCGGGCGAGGCGGCCCAGCGGTACGCGTACCAGAAGCCGTTCACCCCGGTGGCGGTCGAGCCCTGGAAAGCGTGGTTCAACACGGGCACCGCGCAGTTGCGCGCGGGGGAGCACTTCGTCGCGTCCGAGGAGCTCGGCGAGGCCCTCGGACGCGTGCCCGCCGGCACGACCGGCGCCGACGGCGAACCGGACCCGGGTGCGCCCGAGTGCCGGGTGCGCAACAACCTGTCCCTCGCGCTGGAGGGCCTGGGGGACGAGGCGGCGGCCGCCGGCGACGACGCGATGGCACTGGCCTACTACGAGGACGCGATGGACGCGATCGGCGCGTGCACCTCGGACGGCGAGTCCGCGACGCGGACCCCGCCGGGGCCCGTCGAGACGCAGCCGGACGAGGCCGAGGCCCGCCAGCGGGACAAGGCCGACAGCGCCGACCAGGGGGCCGCGCCGCGGCCCGAGGCACCGCCCCAACCGGACGCGCCCGCCGACCCGCCCGGACAGGACCAGGACCCCGCGCCGGAGCCGGGGGCACCGACCGACGGACCGGGCGACGCCGAGCAACCGGGGGCGGACCAGGAGACCCCCACGGATCCGCGGCTGCGCGAGCTCGAGGAGCGGAACCGCTCCGCCGAGCAGGACCGGCAGGAGCAGGAGCAGCGTTCGGGCGGCGGCCTCGGCGGCGGCCAGAACTGGTAGCGGACGGGGCGTCGTCGGTGCCCGGGCGACGGGCGCCGTCCTCGGACGACGGGCGGGCCGGACGGCGTCGGCACCGGCCGGGCGGCATGATGGTCCGTGGGCGGCGACCGGCCGCCGGTCACAAGGAGCGTGCGATGTCCCCTGCAGTCACGGTCCGCGGCGTCACCCTGGGCGCAGGGATGCCCAAGGTGATCGTGCCGCTGACGGGACGCACCCGGCGGGACCTCGCCACCCAGGCGGAGGTCCTGGTCCGGCTGCCCGCGGGGGAGCGTCCGGATCTGGTCGAGTGGCGGGCCGACCACTTCGCGGACGTGGCCGACGCCGATGCCGTGCGCGCGGTCTGCGGCGAGCTCGCGGCCACGCTCGGCGACATCCCGCTCCTCTTCACCTTCCGGACCGCTCGGGAGGGCGGGGCCCGGGCGATCACCGACGACGACTACGCGTCGCTCAACCTCGCCGTGGCCGAGTCGGGCTCGGCCGACCTCGTCGACGTCGAGCTGGCGACGGTGGACGTCGCCGGTCTCGTCGCACGGCTCCGCGCTGCCGGCGTCACGGTGGTGGTCTCCAGCCACGACTTCGAGGCGACGCCACCGGCCGAGGTGATCGTGGACCGGCTCCGCCGGATTCGGCGCCTCGGCGCCGACCTCCCCAAGGTCGCGGTCATGCCCCGATCACCCGCGGATGTCCTCGTGCTGCTCGCGGCGACGTGGACGGCCTCGCAGGAGTCGGACCGCCCGATCATCACGATGGCGATGGGGGCGGATGGCGTCGTCTCCCGGATCGCGGGCGAGATCTTCGGGTCCGCCGCCACGTTCGCCATGGTGGGGGAGTCCTCCGCGCCCGGACAGGTGCCGCTGCCCGCGCTGCGTGCGAGCCTCGCGCTCGTCCACGCGGCCCGGGAGCGGACCGGTTAGGGTCGCCACCTTCGCGGACCAGGGCCGGTGGGTGCGGCGACCCGCTGCGGACGGCGTCGTCGTGGCGGGCAGCCTCGTGGCCGTCGAGCCGCGGCGGGCGTACGCCTCAGGCGACCTCGACGGCCCGCACGGGCGCGGCGTCGGGGACGCCGACCGCCCGGAGGACGAACAGCTCTGTCGAGGCGACGAACTCCTCCCGCTCGGGCGCCCCGCGCGGGACGCTGCGCCCGCTCAGGCAGGCGTGGACGAGGTGGACGACGGCGTCGACGTTCTGCTCGGGGATGTCACCGGCCTCGATTGCGTCGGCCAGGATCGTCCGCAGCACCTGCTCGACCTGCCCCACGTGCTCACGCAGACCGGCGAGTGCCTCGCGCGACACGACGGCGCGCAGGTCCGGGCCGGGGGCCACGTGGTAGGCGGGTCCGAGGCCGATCTGCTCGCGAACGTAGACGCGCAGTTGCTCCACCGGCGCGTCGACCTCGGCGATGGCGGCCTCGAGACGGCGGACGTACTCGGACGTCTGGTTCTCGATGTAGGCCAGGAGCAGCGACTCCTTGTCGGGGAAGTGGTTGTAGATGGCCGTGCGGCCGATGCCGGCGCCGGCGGCGATGTCCGCCAGGGAGATCGCGTCGAAGCCACGCTTGCGCATCAGCGTCGCGAGCGCGTCGAAGAGTGCGGTGCGGGTGCGTTCGCGGTGCTCGGCGAGCGACTTTCCGATGATCTTGGGCACGAGTACAGATCATGCCACTTACTGACGAACTACGTCGAATCGTCTTAAAAAGTGCATACCGTGCTGCAGGGCGTGGACGTGCGGCGTCTGCTGCGTGCGCCGGTGCCTGGCAGGCCGGGGTCCACGATCTCGCGGGGTGTGGCCCGGCATGTCGGCTGTCGTGCTCCTCTACGCTCGACCTGAGCGGGCCGGTTCGATCGTGACGGTCGGGGAACGAGGGAGACAACCGTGTCGGAGCAGTTCTCGGCCTACGAGGCCAGCCAGCCGGGCACCGACCCGGGCACCCTCGCTCGGATCGTCGAGGCCCGGCCCGACCTCCGCCCGCTCGTCGCCGCGAACCCGGCCGCCCCGCAACCGGTGCTCGACCGGCTCGCCGCGTTCGGCGACGTCGCCGTCGATGCCGCGCTCGCCCGCCGGGCCGGCGCCGCCGTGGGCTGGGGCACGACCCCGGGTGCGCCCCAGGGCCCGCCGGTCACCCCTTACGGGAGCGGGGACCCCTATGCGTCGCCGAACCCGTTCGCCGTGCCCGGATCTCAGACGCCGCCCCGTGGCTACGCCCAGCCTGGTGGATACGCCCAGCCGGGTGGCTATGCCCAGCCGGGTGGCTATGCCCAGCCGGGTGGCTATGCCCAGCCGGGTGGCTATGCCCAGCCCGGTGGCTATCCGGCCGGCGGCTACGCACCCGCTCCCGGCGGCTACGCACCCGGCCCGGGCGGGCATGCAGGCGGGGCCGGCCCGTACATGCCCGGTCCGTACGGACCGGGTTCCGATCCCTACGGGCCCAGCCCCTACACGAACAACCCGTACGGTCCCGGTCGCTACACGAACGACCCGTACGGTCCATCGGGTCAGTACGGGGCGCCCTCGCGGAAGAGCAGCCGCGCCGTCGTCTGGATCGTGCTGGTTGCCGTGGTGCTGATCGCCGTGGCGATCGCCGGCGCAGTCATCGGGTTGCGCTCCGTCGGCGACGTCCTTCCGCCAGAGCCGTTGGGCCGCACCATCACCTCCGGCACGGACGCCGGTCTCGACCGGCTGTGGGAGGCGTGCGAGGCGGGCGATGCCTGCAACGACCTGTACGTCCAGGCCTCGCTCGGGTCCGAGTACGAGCAGTTCGGTGACACGCGCGGCAACGGGGAACCGACCGGCTCGCTGTGCGAAGACCGGTTCCCGCTGAGCGGCCTGGCCCGCTGGGTGGCCTGGCCCGCTGGGTGGCCTGGCCCGCTGGGTGGCCTGGCCCGCTGGGTGGCCTGACCTGCTGGGTGGCCTGACCTGCTGGGTGGCCTGGCCCGCTGGGTGGCCTGGCCCGCCGAGCGATACGCGCCCGGCTCAGACGTGGACGGTGCGCAGCGCGCGAACGATCGGCCGGTCCGGGTCCAGCCAGTCGAGGTCCTCGAGGGCATCCTGGGTCACCCAGCGCAGTTCGGAGTGGTCTTCGAGCGGTTCGGGGTCACCGTCGGTGAGCTCCGCGAGCCACACCCGCATGGTGCGGCCCTCAAGGATCGACCAGTCGCCGTCGACCGGTCCGGGCAGGACGGCGCCCAGGCGGACCTGGATCCCGAGTTCTTCGGCGAGCTCACGGTGCAGCGCCTCCTCGGGCGTCTCGTCCGGCTCGACCTTCCCGCCCGGCAGCTCCCAGCGGCCGGCCAGCGCGGCCGGCGCCGACCGTCGGGCGCACAGCGTGCGGGTCGGGCGTTCGAGGGAGTCGACGATGGCGGCGGCGACCACGAGGCGGCTGGGTGTCGTGAGGTCGGGCACCCGCCGAGCCTAGGGGAGGACGGGCGCGGGCGTCCTGCGCCAGATCCGCCCCGCACGTGTGCGCACCCGCGGGGCCCGGCATCCGAGCGGGTGTCCCGAAACGGTCAGGGGACCACCGGGCGGCCCCGGCCGCTCAGCACCGTGCGCCACAGGTGCACCGCCATCGCGACGAAGACCAGGCACCACACCGCGAACGCGAACCACAGCTCGATGGCGCCGATCGCCCCCACCAGGGGGAGGTCGTCGGCGGTGCCGAGGTAGATCCCGGCGACGGCGTACATCCCCAGCGGGAAGACGATGCTCCAGAGCGTCGCCTCGTAGCGCAGCGGAACCCGGTGGCGCACGTGGCGCCACCAGCCGGCCGCCAGCAGCGGCGGGATGAGCCACGTGGCGAACGCCCAGAAGACCACCGACAGTCCTGCGACGAGTCCGCGGGTGGCGTTGGCCATGGGGGCGTCCGCCATCTCCACGATCCGGGCACCGGCGAGCACGGTGATGGCGCAGGCGCCCATGGCCACCCAGTACGGCGGGGTGAGCTCCTCCGGGCGGAACTCGTAGAGCATCATCCGCAGCGCAACGGTGACTCCGGCGGCGGCGTACAGGAAGACCCCGACGGACCAGGAGACGACGGCGAGCACTGCGAGCCAGCCGTTCATCCCGCCGGACCCGGGCTGCAGGGAGGCCGAAGCCACCGCCACGGACTGGCTCGCCACCACCCAGATGAACCAGGTGCCGTTGGCGGTGGCGAGCACCGGACGGGTGCTCCGGCCCAGCACTGCCGTCCACGGCACCACGTAGCCCAGCACCAGCCAGGCCAGGCCGGCCACGACGAGCAGGGCGGCGGTGACGTCGCGATAGCCGTCCATCCCCACGCGCACACCGAGGACGTTCGCGCCGGCGATGAAGGTGAAGAACCCGAACGCCCGCCGGGCATCGAGGAGCTCCTCGTGCAGCTCCGCCCGGTAGCGGGCCAGTCGCACCAGGGTCAGCGCGACGAGCAGCACGAATGCGATGGCGCAGATCCACGCGAGCAGGGTCGAGAGCATCTCGAACCCCTCGAGGCGCATCCCGACGGAGATGATGCCGCTGCCCATGACGAGCGCGAAGTAGCCGGGGGCGAGGGTGCGCACGGCCTGGGCGGTCCGGTCGCCGAGTCCTGCGCGCCGGAGACCCGCCGTCGTCGTCTCCATTGTCCGAGGCTAGCGTGCGGCGTGCCCACTTGGGCGTGCCGACCGTGCGGCGTGCCCACTTGGGCGTGCCGACCGTGCGGCGTGCCCACCCCGGCGCGGTGGCAGTGCCGCTGACTATCCGGCGCCGCCGGGAGCCGGTGCTGCCGGCTCGCTCACGCCGGACTCGGCGGTCGCGCGAAGCCGACGCAGCTCCGAGTTGCTCACCGGCTCGATCCGCAGCTCCGTCACCAGGCTCGACCCCGCCCCCGGCGTGTAGACGATGCCCTGCAGCGGGGGGGCGTCACCGAGATCGCGGCCCCATGCCAGCGCGATGTACCGCCCGTCGACGAACCGGGCGTTGGCCGGGTCGAGGTGGATCCAGCCGCCGCCGGGGACCCACACACCGGCCCAGGCGTGCGTCGTCCCGACCCCACGGTGCGACGCCGTCGCCGATGCAGCGCTCGCGGCCGTCGCACCCTCGCGCGCCGCGTCGTCGCCCGCATCGCCGTTGCCCGGTGTACCGCCGCGCGCCTCGTCGCCGCCCGGCGCGTCGTCGTCGGCCTCCCCGACGACGTAGCCCGAGACGTACCGGGCCGCCAGGCCCATGGACCGCAGGCAGGCCACCATGAGGTGCGCCAGGTCCGCTGAGCACCCGGTGCGCCGCGCGAGCGTGACGGCCGGCCGGCCGGTGGGGGCGGCGTCGCCGTCGTAGGTGTGATCCGCGGCGATGCGACGGGCGAGGTCGAGGGCCGCGCCGACGAGCGCCTTCCCCGGCCGGAACGAGCCCATCGCGTACTCCCGGACGGCGTCGTCGGGCGCGGCGAGCTCGGAGGCGAGCGCCGACTCCGTGATGGCCAGGACGGACGAGGGCCCCTCGCCCTGCCCACCTTGCCCGGTGGCGCGCATCGAGCTGACCGAGGCGACCACCAGCTCCCACGGCACGGACGGTGTGCCGGTCGGGTCCGGGCGCCGCCGCGTGACGCTGACCAGCGACGTCGCCATCACGGTCAGGCAGGAGTGCTCCTGCGTCACGTGGAAGTAGCTCACGGTGTTGCCGTGCAGGTCCTGGTGCTCGCCGGTCTCCTCCGGCTCCGGGGTGACGGTGAGTGTGGCCTCGTGGACGCGCTGGCCGTGCCCGTCCCGCGGCAGCAGCATCGCGCGGCCGTAGGAGCTGCGCACGACCTCCGGGTAGGTGTACGTCCACAGGTGCCGCACGCGGTAATGGCGCGCCTGGTCCCCGCGCTTCGAGCTCACCGGACCCCGCCGTCCGGCCACCGGCTCGCGGTGGGTCGGGCGAAGCGCACCCGTTCGACGTCGGTCGAGAGCGCCCGCAGGCGCCACCGGATCGAGTCCAGCGCCTGGCCCAGCATGACGAATCCCCCGTCCCCGAGATCGGCACGCCCGGCGTCGGGGCCCCTGCGCCGGATGGCGAGCTCGGTCAGCACGTCATCGATCTCGCCGAGCAGCTGCCCGGCGTCCCCGGGCGCCGCGGGCAGGGCGTCGAGGTGCTCCCCGAGACGGCGCACCTGAAAGGCCAGGGCTCGCGGGTTCGCCTCGTCCAGGAGCAGCAGCTCCAGGGCCGGGCCCGGCCCGCCGGTGCCGTACCGG
>NZ_JBTSDU010000047.1:0-20313 GCF_054605595.1 Georgenia sp.
CAGGTGCCCTTCTGCCTTCGAACCTGAGACCTTCGCAAGCCTCATGTTTCCAAGGCAAAGGGCATCTGCTCGTTACGACCCGCCGACCACTACTCGCGGATCTGGGTCAGATGGGCCCGACCGAGGCCGGGTACATCGGTGGCGGCATGACCCCGCGCGCCGGGACCAACACGGCCACCGTCGTCGTCGTGGAGTGTGACGACATCGACGCCACCCTCGCCGAGATCGCCGCGAACGGGGGCGCGGCACTCTCGGAGAAGATCCCGGTAGGGGACATGGGGTTCTCGGCGTACTTCCGGGACACCGAAGGCAACGTCGTCGGCCTCTGGGAGAACGCCGCGCCCGCGTAGAGTTCTCCGGCGCACTACTGCCCGCTCGGCCCCACCGGGGATCGGTCGTGGTGTTGGTCTGCGCGCCGGAGCCTTCGCGGCGGTGGGCGATCGCGGCCCTTGGGCATGCGTCGCGACCTCACCTGATCAGCATTCCGTCGAACGATCTGCACGGCCGGTGTGGAGACCGGCCTGGCCTACGGTCTCTCTCGACGTAGCGAGCCGTTTGCGGCAAGAGGCGGGGCAACGCCACCACGCCGGAGAGTCGTCACGCCAAGACGAGCTCCTTCTCGAAGACCTCTGGTGAGGCGCTGGCATTGTCCCTACGTGCCCGTGCGCGACGAAGCGCCTGGTCGACATCGTCCCGGTGGAGCCGGATGTGCTCGCTGAGCACGCACGAAGCAGCTCGGACGTTGAGGCCGTTGCCCATCTGCTCGTACGAGGCGGCGCCGCCCTGGTCGCCGAAGTCGAACGTCTCGTCAAGACCTTGAAGCCGGGCGGTCTCACGGGGGTCAGGCGGCGGCTCCCGACGATCGTGGCCTGAGTGATCGCGACGAGCGCTGGCACGTAGGTCGGCTTCTTAGCCCTGATGCCCGAGGGGTGGAAGTGCATGATCGTGTCCCACAACGAGGCCGTGTCCTGGGCCTGCCACACGAACTTGCGTCGTGACGGCGGCATGCTCGCGAGATCGCCATGCCGGGCGAACCATGCGTCGATGACCTCGGCGTGCGCGTTGTAGAGCGCCGAGTTCTCCCGGAGAAAGTCAGCCTCCCAGGCGGGCGTCTCGTCGGTGATCTCGGGCGTGCTGACAAACGCGTCAGCCCAGATGGGGAACCCAGGTAGTTTCTCACCAGGGAGGCGTGGTCGCAGGGTTTGGACGAAGTCTTCCCAGACGTCGATCCAGCGCTGCTCTTCCCCGGTCAGTCGGTAGTTCTGGAGCCCGGTCAGCCGGTAGTTCTGGAGGTTGGGGATATCGGCGTCGTCCTCGAGCGGGAGGCCTGCCTCGAGGTCCCACATCTGGGGATCCCACGCCGTGCCGTCTGCGCGTGCGACAGGCTTTGTTGGGCACGACCGGGGCGTCCTCGATCTCGGCTCTTGCGCGCTCTGGACCCACGTACGTTCCTGTGTTGAAGACCCGTTCCCGAACCTGCGGGCTTCCCCCGAGCTCGGGTGGCAGCAGGTGGGGGGAGCGCACCGTCGGCGCGCTCGACACCTTATAGCCGAACTGTCGCAACGTTGCAATGATCGTCTTCCACGTCTCTCGGTGCGGGGGCCGGCGAGGTTGTTCACGTTCTCGAGCAGGATGACCGCGGGTTGGCGTTCCTCCAATGCACGGGCGATGTTCCAGAACAGGGTGCCGCGCGTCTCCTCCATACCGCGAGTCCGGCCCGTGACCCTTGAGTTCGGTGGAAATTCCGCAGGCATCGCGGCGGGGTTCCCGTGCCAACCCTTCTCCAAGTCCGGGTTTCAGCGCCGTGCTGCCCGACGCCGACCTCGACGAGATGTCCCAGGTGCTCATCCGCGCCACGCTGCGCAACACCGGGCAGACCTGCTACATGTCCACCAGGCTCCTCGTCCCGGTCGAGCGGTACGACGAGGTGGTCGAGATGATCACCGCGACCGTCGCGGCGGCGCCGCCGGGTGACCCGCTCGACAAGCGCACGGTCTTCGGGTCCGTCGCCACCCGGACGCAGTACGAGAAGGTCTTCGGCTACCTCGAGACCGGCCACGCCGAGGGGGCCCGCGCCACCACCTGCGGCGGTGCCGCGGACCTCGGGCAGGGGTACTTCACCCGGCCGACGGTGTTCGCCGACGTCACCCCGGAGATGTGGATCGCCCGAGAGGAGATCTTCGGCCCGGTGCTGAGCGTGCTGCGCTACGACGCCGTTGACGAGGCGGTCGGGATCGCCAACGACACCACGTTCGGCCTGGGCGGCACGGTGTTCTCCACCGACGCGGACCGGGCGCTCGCGGTCGCCCGCCGCATCCGCTCCGGCTCGGTGGGGTTGAACTTCTTCGCGTCCAACCATGCCGCCCCGTTCGGCGGCCGCGGCGACTCGGGCCTCGGGATGGAATACGGCATCGAGGGCCTGCACGCCTACCTCACGCCGCAGTCCGTCCACCGGCGCCCGCGATGAGTGCGACGGGGAGGGACTCGCTTCTCGGGCGTGACATCAGCCGTCTCGTGCCGCCCCGGGACGAGGTGCCGGGCATGGTCGCCCTCGGCGACCGGGACCGGGCCGTGTGGGACCGGGCCGCCGAGCACCTGCACGTGCGCGACAACGACGTCCACACGCTCTACTCCTACGGGCTCGCCACCGCGCTGCTGGCACGGACCCCGGCGGCGCGCCCGGAGATCGTCCTGCCCGCCATCCTCCTGCACGACACCGGCTGGTCCACCGTCCCTGAGGACGAGGTGCTCGAGGCCATCGCACCACAGGCGCGGCGCCCCGAGCTGATCCGCGCCCACGAGGTCGCCGGCGCACGGATCGCCCGCGAGATCCTGACCGACCTCGGGCACGCCCCGGGCGACGTCGAGGAGATCGCCCGGATCATCGACGGGCACGACACCCGCCCCGAGGCGCTCTCGGTCGACGACGCCTGCGTCAAGGACGCCGACAAGTTGTGGCGCATCACCCCGCATGGGCTCGCCACGGTGCAGAAGCGCTTCGGCCTCACCGCCGACGAGGCGCTGCGGATCGTCGGCTCCCGCACCCACGAGCACCTCCACACCGGTGCCGGCCGGGCGATCGGCCGAGCCCTGGGGGCGTTGGCCGGGATCCGGATCGGCCCCGAGCTGGCGGCGCTGACGACGCCGTGACGACAGCGGGCCGCCGTTCGGGCGACGGCGCCAACGTGCGGGATCGCCGGGGTCGGTTCGAGGGCTCTGCCGACCTGTCGGCGGCTACGGTCGATGCGCGACGCCGCGGGTGAGGTAACCCCAGGGTCGCAACGCCGTGGGGCCCGGCAGGTAGAAGTGCTCGACCTCGTCGATGACGAGCCCGCCAGCGTCGATCAGGTCGGCCGCGGAACGGCTGAGGTGGCAGCCCCCGGCGAAGCGACGCTCGAACGGCTCGATGCGACGCTGCCAGGCCGCGACGTCAGGGTCAGGTGCGAGGCCGTGCTCGAGGAAGTGGAACGTCCCGCCCGGGCGGAGCGCCCGGACCAGCTCGCCGACGGCGCGCTCGACGTCGGGAACCACGCAGAGCGTCAGGACGGACACCGCCGAGTCGATGCTGCCCGTGGGCACGTCGAGCTGAGCGGCGTCGAGGCTCCCACGGACGACGGGGAACTCCCGAGCCTCGACGCGCTCGCGGGAGATGCCCCACGCGACGTCGGACGGCTCGACGGCGACGACCCGGGTGACGGTGTCGGGAAGGTGCGGGAGGTTGAGCCCCGAGCCGAAGCCGATCTCCAGCACCTCGCCGTGCAGGCCCGCGCACACCTCCCGTCGCATCGGTGCGAACGTGGGGCTGCTTAGCGACCGGTCGAGCATGCGCGGCAAGAGGGATGCAGACCACCAACCCATCACGACCTCCGCCTTCGATGTCACGTCACGTCACGTCGCGTCAGCATCTCACGGGGGAGTCACCGTAGCGGTCGGCTCCGCCGGGCGTCAGAGCCGGGCGCGGATGAACTCGAAGTCCGCCCGGTGCTCCGCGGCGCCGCCCGGCGTCTCGCACACGACGGGCGCGCCCGCCTCCCGGACGACGCCCGCCAGCAGGTCCGGGTCGATGTGTCCGTGACCGAGGTTCGCGTGCCGGTCCGCGCCGGAGTCGAAGGTGTCGCGGCTGTCGTTGAGGTGGACGAGGTCGATGCGCCCCGTGATGGCACGGACCGTCCCGACGACGGTCGTGAGCTCGTTCCCGGCGGCGTGGGCGTGGCAGGTGTCGAGGCAGAACCCGACCTGGTCGAACCCATCGGCCCGGCTGATCGCGTCCCAGAGCCGCTCGATCCGCTCGGGCCACCGGGCCATCGCGTGCGATCCGCCGGCGGTGTTCTCGATCAGGATCGGCACCTTGATGTCGGTCCGATCGATCGCCTTGCGCCAGTTGTCGAAGCCGGTCTCGAGCTCCTCGTCCGACGTCACGTGACCACCGTGGACGATCAGGCCCCGGGCGCCGATCTCCGCCGCGGCGTCGACGTGCTGCTGCAGCAGCTTGCGGCTCGGGATCCGCACCCGGTTGTTCAAGGTGGCGACGTTGAGGACGTACGGCGCGTGGACGAACAGCTCGATACCCGCCGCTTCGGCGGCCGCCCGCAGGCCCGGCGCCCCGCCGTCGTACCGGAGCTCGGGCTTCTTCCAGCCCTGCGGGTCGCCGAGGAAGTGTTGGCTGTGTGCGGCGCCGCGCTCCAGCGCCCCGGCGACGGGATCCTCCTGCCGCACGTGCGCACCGATGCGCAGCGTGGCGGCCGTGAGCGGTTCCGGGGCGACGGCGGACATGCCGCCCAGCGTAGGTGACCCGGGCCCGTGGGTCACCGGCGAGCCGTCACGGCGAGCGTGGCTCAAGTGGCGGCGTGACGCGCGGGGGGCCTGGACGCGGCTCGGGGATGCAGCCCCGAGGCCTCGGCCCCGATCTCAGGGTTCGACCAGGGCATCCCCTCATTCCCGGACAGGGCCGCGGCCGCTTGACTCCTCTTGTGGCAATCGGAGCGGCTCCCCGTCCGGGCGAACAGCTATCCGCTCCCCAACGACAGAAGGTCAGGACATGATCGAGGCGGAGAACCTCACCAAGCGTTGTGGCAGCAAGACTGCTGTGGACGGCATCAGTTTCACGATCGCGCCGGGCACGGTGACGGGGTTCCTGGGGCCGAACGGTGCGGGGAAGTCCACCACGATGCGGATGATCGTGGGCCTGGACAAGCCGAGCTCGGGGTCGGTGATCGTCAACGGTTTGCCCTATGCCCGCCACCGGTCCCCGCTGCGTGAGGTCGGGGTGCTGCTGGACGCCAAGGCGGTCCATACCGGCCGTTCCGCCCGTTCCCACCTGCGCACGATGGCCGCCACCCACGGCATCTCGGCGAAGCGGGTGGACGAGGTCATCGAGATGACCGGCCTGGCGGGGGTGGCGAGGAAGCGGGTCGGTGGTTTCTCCCTGGGTATGGGTCAGCGCCTGGGGATCGCCTCGGCGATGCTGGGTGACCCGCGCACGCTCATCCTGGACGAGCCGGTCAACGGGCTGGATCCCGAGGGGGTCATGTGGGTGCGTAATCTCGTCCGGTATCTGGCGGACGAGGGGCGGACGGTCTTCTTGTCCTCGCACCTGATGTCGGAGATGGCGCAGACGGCGGACCATCTCCTGGTGATCGGCAAGGGTCGGATCATCACCGCCGGCCCGGTCCAGGACGTCATCGACTCCGCCACCGCTGCCGCCGTGCGGGTGCGCACCCCCCAGGCCGCCGACCTCGCCGCCCTGGTGCGGGCCGCGGGGGCGACCGTGGCATCCACCGAGGCCGGCGTCCTCGACCTGCACGGTCTCACCGCCGAGCAGGTCGGTCAGACCGCCGCCGCCCACGGCATCGTCCTGCACGAGCTGACGCCGCAACGCGCCAGCCTGGAGGAGGCCTACATGTCCCTGACCCAGGACGCGGTCGAGTACCGCTCCGAGACCATGCACGCGGAGGACGAGATCCGATGAGCACCCTCACCGCCCAGAGCCCCCAGCCCGTCCACCGTGCCGTCAGCGCCCGCCGCACGTTCGGCGGGGTCATGCGTGCGGAGTGGATCAAGCTGCTCTCGCTGCGCTCGACGTGGTGGACCATGGCCATCACCGTCGTCATCATGACGCTGCTGGCCCTCGCCCAGGCCTCCTCGATCCGGTTCATCATGCAGGCACCGGAGGCCGCCGGGTTGAAGCTGTACGGCGCGGAGTTCGTCATCGGCGGCTACCAGCTCGGCATGGTGACCGTGTCCGTGCTCGGCGTGCTGCTCATGACCGGGGAGTACTCCACCGGGATGATCCGCTCCACCTTCGCCGCCGTGCCCAAGCGGCTGCCCGTGCTCGCCGCCAAGGCGATCGCGCTGGTGACGCTCACCGTCGCCGTCAGCGTGGTCGGCATCATCGCCTCCTACTTCGTGGCGCTGCCGTTCCTGTCCGACTACGACCTCGTCCCCGCGCTGGACGACCCGCTGACCTGGCAGGCGTTCGGCGGGATGACCTTCTTCTTCGTCGCCTCCGCCCTCGTGGGGCTCGGCATGGGTGCGATCCTGCGTCACACCGCCGGTTCCATCACGGCGGTGCTCTCCCTGCTCCTGCTCGTACCGATGGTCCTGCAGTTCATCAACATCGGTTGGGTCCAGGACGTGCTCAACTACGTCCCGCTGCCCGCGGCGGGGTCCTTCCTGAGCCTCAGCGGCATGTTCGGCGGGAACGACACCCTGACCGCGTGGCAGGGCGTGGCCGTCGTCGGCGCCTACCCGGTGGTCGCCCTCGTCGTCGGCGCCGTGCTCATGCGCCGCCGCGACGCCTGACGCACACCCGCACGCACGTGGCGCCCCGGCCGCCCTCCCGGGCCGGGCAGGACTCTCCTGCCCGGCCCGACGGCGTGCCCTTCCCCGTCCGGCCGGGTCCACCGACCGCGGCGCCGGTCGAGCCCGCCGGCCCCACCGAGCCGATCGGGCTGCGCACCGGGCCGGTCCGCCGCTGGCTGCACGCCCACCCGTGGTGGGTCGACGGGCTCGTCGCGGCCGCCTACTCGGTCACGTGGATCACCGACCTGGTCATCACGCACGTGCTGGAGCTGCCCTTCCGGCCGCTGAGCCAGGTCGTGATGGGCGCCGTCTTCACCGTCCTGGTGCTCCTGCGGCGCCGCCTGCCGGCGCTGGGCGTCGTCGTGGTCACGCTCGCCCCCCCGCTGACCCGCCTGGTGGGCTTCGGCCTCGCCCGGGACGGGTTGGCGGAGGTACCCGCCGCGGTGGGGGACCTGAGCGCCGTCGTCCCGGCGATCTCGTCGGACCCACTCGCGCTCGCGCTGCTGCTCTACGCCGTCGCGGTCTACCGCCGCCCGCTCACGGCCTGGCTGAGCTGGGCGTTCGCGACGGCGGTCGTCGTCGCCGGCATCCTTCTCTGGTCCGACCGGTGGACCTGGTGGGGCTCGCTCATCTCCAGCGCCGCCCTGCTGACCGTCGCCCTCCTCATCGGGCTCAACATCCGCTCGCGCCGCATGCGTCTGGCCGAGCTCGAGGACCGCGCCCGCCAGCTCGCGCTCGAGCGCGACCAGCGCGAGCAGCTCGCCGTGAGCACGGAGCGGAACCGCATCGCCCGGGAGATGCACGACGTCGTCGCGCACTCGCTCTCGGTGATGGTCACCCTGGCCGAGGGTGCGTCGGCGGCGATGGCGCGTGACCCGGAGCAGGCCCGCCTGGCCCTCGACCAGCTGGCCGAGACCGGTCGCGCCGCCCTGGCGGACACGCGGCGGATGGTCGGGGTGCTGCGCGAGGACCTCCCGGCGAGCACCTCGTCCGGCGAGGCCGTCCCGCTGACCCCGCAGCCGGGCCTGCACGCCGTCACCGACCTCGTGGACCAGTTCCGCGCCACCGGCCTGCCCGTGCGCCTGGTGGAGGAGGGGCCGCCGCTGCCGGCGGACGCCAGCCTCCAGCTCACCGTGTACCGCATCGTCCAGGAGTCGCTGACGAACGTGCTGCGCTACGCGCGCCTCTCGCCCCGGATCGACGTGCGCATCACCCGCACGGTCGGGACCGTGGTGATCGAGGTGGACAATGAGGCCGGCAGCACCGGCGCCGCACTGGCCGGCTCCGGCAAGGGACTGATCGGGATCCGGGAGCGGGTCGCCGTCTATGACGGCAGCGTCCGCGCCGGGCCGACCCCGACCGGCTGGCGGGTGCGCGCCGAGCTGGCCTGGACCGAGGAGGGACGATGAGCGACGCCGGCGCGATCCGGGTGCTCCTGGCGGACGACCAGGCGCTGCTGCGGATGGGCTTTCGCATGGTGCTCGAGGCCGAGGCGGACATCGATGTCGTCGGCGAGGCGGCCGACGGCGCCGCGGCCGTGACGATGGCGGCCGCCCTGTGCCCCGACGTCGTGCTGATGGACGTGCGGATGCCCGGCACCAACGGCATCGCCGCGACCCGGCAGATCCTTGCCGCCCGGCCCCAGAGCCGGGTGCTGATCCTGACGACGTTCGACCTCGACGAGTACGCCTTCGAGGGCCTGCGGGCCGGGGCGAGCGGCTTCCTGCTCAAGGACACCCGCCCCGCCGACCTGCTGCAGGCGATCCGGACCGTGGCAGCCGGGGACGCGGTCGTGTCCCCGCGCGTCACGCGGCGCATGCTCGAGCTCTTCGGTCAGTTCCTGCCCGCGGGCGGTGCGACGAGCGACGGTACGCGGCGCGACCCCCGGCTGGCGGGCCTGACGGCCCGCGAGCTGGAGGTCCTCGGACTCATCGCCGAGGGCCTGTCCAACGCGGAGATCGCGGGCCGGCTCGTGGTCTCGGAGACGACGGTCAAGACGCACGTGGGCAACGTGCTCAGCAAGCTCGACCTCCGCGACCGGGTCCAGGCGGTCGTGCTGGCGTATGAGACGGGCCTGGTGCGGCCGGGCTGACGGCGTCCTCCGGGTTCCGGCCGTCACCGACCGGAGGCAGCCGCCTCCTGGAAGGCTGCGCGCGGGTTCTGCAGCGTCGCCATCGACACCAGCTCGCGTCGGAAGAGCAGCGCGCCCGTCCAGTCGAGGACGATGCGCACCCGACGCTCCCACGTGGGCATCGCCATGACGTGGTAGGTGCGGTGCATGAACCAGGCGACCGGCCCACGGAACTTCACGCCCTTGATCTGGGCGACGCCCTTGTACAGGCCGAGCGAGGCGACGGTGCCGATGTCCTCGTGCCGGTACTCCTGGGGATCCTCGCCCCGCAGGACCAGCGCCAGGTTGTCGCCGAGCGTCTTGCCCTGACGTACCGCGTGCTGCGCCGTGGGCGCGCACGTCGCGCCCGGCGCGCCGGTGAGGTCCGGGACGGCGGCGTTGTCGCCGGCGGCCCAGGCACCTTCGACCACGACGCCGTCGGCGTCGACCACCTGGAGGGTGGCGGCCGTGCGGACCCGGCCACGCCCGTCCAGCGGGAGGTCGGCGTCGGCGAGCACGGGGTTGGCCTTGACGCCGGCGGTCCACACGATCGTGTCAGCACCGAACTCCTCACCGGTGGAGAGCTCGACGTCGCCGTCCACGCAGGAGTCGAGGAACGTGTCGAGGTGGATCTCGATGCCGCGGGCGCGGAGCTGCTCGATGGCGTAGCCGCCGAGCTCCTCGCCGAGCTCGGGCAGGATGTGGCCGGCGCCCTCGACGATGACGAACCGGAGGTCCTCCGGGGCGATCGAGTCGTACTCCTTCGTGGCGGCGCGTGCCATGTCCTCGACCTCGCCGATCGCCTCGATGCCGGCGAACCCACCACCGACGAAGACGAAGGTCAGCATCCGACGACGCTCCGCGACGTCCCACGTCGAGTCGGCGAGCGCCAGCTGGTTGAGCACCTTGTTGCGCAGCGCCGTCGCCTCCTCGATCTGCTTGAAGCCCATGGCCTGCTCGGCGAGACCGGGTATCGGCAGGGTCCGGGCGACCGAGCCCAGGCCGACGACGAGGTGGTCGTACGCGACCTCGTAGGGGTCGTCGCCGGTGAGCGGGGTGATGGCGGCCTTGCGCTCCGCGTGCCGGATCTGCGTGATCCGGCCGGTGATCACCGTGGTGCCCTTGAGCTCGCGCCGCAGCGACGTCACGACGTGGCGCGGCTCGATCGACCCCGCCGCCGCCTCCGGGAGGAAGGGCTGGTAGGTCATGTAGGAGTGCGGGTCGACGACGGCGATCTCGACGTCCGCGCGCCCGAGCTGCTTGCGCAGGTTCAGCGCCGAGTACAGGCCGACGTACCCGCCGCCCGCGATGAGGATGCGCGGCGTGCGGCCGGGCTTCACCGGACGTGCCGCCGCGCTCCGTGCGGCGGCCGATCTCACGGCGTACGAGCCGGCCCCGGCGAGCGCACCGGCGGCAGCGACTTTGAGAAGAGCACCCATGCGTAAATGCTACGGGTCGAGTTCCGGAGCAGCCATCCCTTTCGGTGCACCGTCCCGTGAGACCTGCCACGCCTCGTGCCGGGCACGTCCGTCGGGCCGGTGCCCCCAGCGGGGGTCGAACCCGCACTGTGCCGGGTTTAAGCCGGCTGCCTCTGCCAGTTGGGCTATGGGGGCGGCACGCACGTGCCATCCTGCCCCACCCGCGCCCCACGCCGGTCGAGCCGGTCACGGGCCGACCCGACACCGGAGCCGGCCCCCGAGGAAACTCACGGCACCTTCCGCCGAATTCTTGGGCGGTGGCCGTAAGGTGACGGCAGCACAGACCGGGCGCTCCCGTCGACGAGGCGCTCCGACGGTCCCCGAGCAGGAGTCACCTCACCGATGAGCACGCACACCACCGGCCCCATCCGGATCTTCGCCGCCTACCGCGACAAGCTCCAGAACGAGACGTTCGCGGGCATGGTGCTCCTGGCCGGGGCGGTCGTCGCACTGATCTGGGCCAACTCCCCCTGGCGGGAGAGCTACCAGGTGCTGGCGGGATACGTCGTCGGGCCGCAGGCGCTGCGTCTGGACCTGCCGATCGCCTCGTGGGCCTCGGACGGCCTGCTCGCCGTCTTCTTCTTCGTCGTCGGCCTCGAGCTCAAGACCGAGTTCGTCACGGGCGCGTTGCGCGACTTCAAGCTGGCGCTGGTGCCGATCCTCGCCGCCGTCTGCGGCATGATCGGCCCGGCCCTGGTCTACACCGTCACCCAGGTCATCGCCGGATCGGGTATCTACGACGGCTGGGCCATCCCGGTGGCCACCGACATCGCGTTCGCCGTCGCCGTCCTGGGGATCTTCGGTCGCGGCATGCCGCCGGCCGCGCGCACGTTCCTGCTCACCCTCGCCGTGGTGGACGACCTGCTGGGCATCACCGTCATCGCGATCTTCTACACCGAGCAGATCGACATCGTCTTCCTCGTCCTGTCCCTGGCGTTCATCGCGCTGTTCGCGGTACTGGTCAACCGGCGCGTGACGTCGTGGTGGCTGCTGGTCCCGATCGCCGCCGTCGCGTGGGGCTTCATGCACGTCTCGGGCGTGCACGCGACCATCTCGGGCGTGCTCATGGGTCTGAGCGTGCCGGCGCTGGCCCACGCGGGCGGGGGCGAACCGCTCACCCACCGCTTCGTCGGCCGGCTCCAGCCCTGGTCCGCGGGCCTCGTCCTGCCGATCTTCGCGTTCTTCGCGGCGGGGGTCTCCGTCGTCGACTCCGGCGGCCTGGGCGGCATGCTCGCCGATCCGGTGGCGATCGGCGTCTACCTCGGCCTGCCGCTGGGGAAGTTCCTGGGCATCTGGGGCGGGGTGGCGCTCATGACGAAACTGAGCCAGCTGCGGCTGGGCGACGGCCTCGGCCTGGCGGACATCGCACCGGTCTCGATCGTGGCGGGCATCGGGTTCACCGTGTCCCTGCTCATCGCCACACTCTCCTTCGACGCCGCCGACCCCCACTCGGCACACGCCCGCGTCGCCGTCCTGCTCGGCTCGCTCCTCGCGGCAGTGCTCGGGGCGATCGCGTTGCGTGTCCGCGTCCGGTACCGCTGGCGCGGCGCGGCGCGCTAGCAGGCGTTCCTCCCCGCCGACGGCGGGCTCACCCCACGACGGCGGGCACACCGCACGACGGCGGCACACCGCACGACGGCACAGCCGGCCGCGCTGCTCACTCGGCGAGCGAGAGCGCGATCCCGTCCAGGATGTCGTGCTCGCTCGTGGTCACGGTCTCGAGGGCGCCCCCGAGCCTCGCGACCTCCGCCTGGACGCGGGAGATCACCTCGGACCAGATGAGCGCGCCGGCGCCGATGACGTCGACCCGGCCCGGATGCATGAACCCCATCGCGGCCCGCTCCTCGCGGGTGGCGTGCAGCAGCGCGTCGCAGGAGGCGAGCACCGTCTGAACGGGCAGCGTGGCACCGTCGATCGCGGCGGCGTCGTAGCGGGTCAGGCCGAGGGCGTGCGCGGTCACCGTGGTGACCGAGCCGGCCAGCCCGACCAGCGTGCGCACGCGACGCAGCGAGACCTTCGCGCCGGCACGGTCGAGCAGGGCCCGCACGTCCGCACGGGCGGCGGCCTCCTGCGCCGGGGACGGCGGGTCGTCGTGGAGGTGACGTTCGGTCAGCCGCACACAGCCGATGTCCATCGAGTACGCCGCGGCGGGCTCCCCGGAACCCAGCACGACCTCGGTCGAACCGCCGCCGATGTCCACGACCAGGTCGGGCCCCGGGTGCCGCACCGGGTCCAGGACGCTCGCCGCACCGGCGAAGCTCAGCGCCGCCTCCTCCTGCCCGGAGACGATCTCGGGCAGCACACCCAGCGTCGCGTGGACGCCGTCGACGAAGGCCTGCCGGTTCTCGGCGTCCCGGGTGGCCGACGTCGCCACGAAGCGGATCCGTTCGACGTCGTGCTCGCGGCACACCGACGCGTACTCGCGGGCCATGTCGAGCGTGCGGGCCAGCGCGGTGGGATCGATCCGACCCGTGCGGTCCACGCCCTGGCCGAGACGGACCACCTCCATCCGGCGCACGATGTCCGTCAGGCGCCCGGCGGCGTCGACGTAGGCGATGAGCAGGCGGATGGAGTTGGTCCCACAGTCGATGGCAGCTACGCGATTCACGGGGACCACCCTGCCACGCTGCACCTCTGCCCCGTCGCCTCCTAGAGTGGCCGGCATGACTGAGGAGCGAGCCGTCTCGGCTCTCGAGCACGCCGGGATCGACTTCACCCTCACCCGCCACGGGCGGGTGACCAGCCTTGAGGAGGCCGCCGCGGCGCGCGGCGTGGCGCCGTCGGCGATCGTCAAGACCCTGGTGGTGCGCCGCGGTGAGCACGACTACCTCTTCGTCCTCGTGCCCGGCGGGCGGGCGATCTCGTGGCCGAAGCTGCGGGCCCTGCTCGGTGTCAACCGCATGTCCATGCCCGACGCCGCCACCGCGAAGGACGTCACGGGCTACGAGCGCGGCACGATCACCCCGTTCGGCGCGACGACGGCGTGGCCGGTGATCGCGGACGAGACCGTCACGGGGACGATCTCGATCGGGGCCGGGGCGCACGGGGTCGCCGCCACCGTGGCAGCGGCCGACCTCGTCGACGTGCTCGGGGCGCAGGTCGCCGACGTCACCGAGCCGGAGTAGCGCCGCCCGGGAAGCACGGGCCGCCGGTACGGTCGGTGCCATCCGGGCGTGCGCCCGGCGAGCACGCTCAGCAGGAGCAGCGCAGCGGGCTCCAGGTGCCCTCGAGCAGGCGCAGGGTCTCGTCGCCCAGCGGGTTGACTCCCGGCCCGACGGCGAGGCTGTGGCCGAGCAGGGCGTGCAGGCACTTCACCCGGGTGGGCATCCCGCCCGCCGAGACGCCCGCGATCTCCGGCACCTCGCCGAGCTCCGCCCGCCGGGCGAGATAGTCCTCGTGCGCGCGCCGGTACGCGGCGGCGAGCTCGCCGTCCGCGGCGAGCCGTTCGTTCATCCCGACCATCGCCTGCCCCGCCTCGAGCGTGGAGACGGCCTTCACCGCCGGCGGGCAGGTGAGGTAGTACGACGTCGGGAAGGGTGTGCCGTCGTCGAGCCGCGGCACCGTGCGCACGACCGTCGGGCGCCCGCACACGCAGCGCGCGGCGATGGCGACGACGCCGCGGGGCACCCGGCCCAGCTGCTCGGCCAGCACCTCGAGATCGCGCTCGGTCACGTCGGTGTCCATGTCATCCCCCGCTCTCGGGCACCGTCGGCCGGGACGGGTCCTCGCTCGCCGGGACGGTCAGCCCGGACGGGTCCTCCTCACCGGTCCCGGACTCCCCCGCCAGCTGGACGGACTCCCAGACCCGCAGGTACCACGGGGTGGCGGCGGCGCGGGCCGCGGCCCGCGCCGCAGCCTCGACGTCCGCCACGTTCTCCCCGCCGGTGACGGTCTCGGGGTCGACGACGATGTACGGCGTCTCGCCCGGCATGACGTAGCCGAGCCGGTCCCGGGCCTGCGCCTGTACGTACTGCGGGTCCTGCCACAGCTCGAGACGGCGTTGCAGGTCGGTGTTGCGCGCCCGGGCCCCGTCCACCTCGGCGTTCAGGGACCGTAGCTGCTCCTGCTGGGCGACGGCGTAGCGCAGCGTGGGGGCGAGCACCACGAACGCGACGAGCGCGACGAGGAAGATCACGAGCACGCGCAGGCTGATCGCGGGCGCCGGGGTAGAACCGTCGTCGTGGCCGAAGGCGAGCGCGCGTCGCCCGCCGCCCGCACGCGCCGTGGCCGGGGTGGGAGGGGCCTTGCCCGGTGTGGAACCGGCCTTCGGCGCCGAGGGACGGGCCTTGCCCGGGGAACCGGCCTTCACCGCCGTGGGGTGCTGGGGTGTCGTCGCGGGACGCGGCGCCGCCGCTCCCATCGGCCGGGCCGCCGGCCGATACCGGGGCGCGGCGGCCGGCTGTCCGTCGGCGCGCCGGGTACGGGGCGCGGTCGGACGGCGGGCACTCATGGCTCCATGCTCTCCCATGCGACGCGCGAACGCCGGGAGCGGTGGAGCGTGAGTCTCGCACCATCACCCCCGGCGTCCCGGGCTCTCCCGGCCGTGGCCGGGGGTCAGCGACCCGTCAGCGACCGGTGCGCGGGAAGGCGGTGCGGCCGGCGTAGACCGCTGCGTCCTCCAGCTCCTCCTCGATGCGGAGCAGCTGGTTGTACTTGTTGATGCGCTCGCCGCGGGCGGGCGCACCGGTCTTGATCTGGCCGGCGTTCACCGCAACGGACAGGTCCGCGATGGTGGTGTCCTCGGTCTCGCCGGAACGGTGGGAGACCATGGCGGTGAACCCGTTGCGCTGAGCCAGCGTGACGGCGTCGAGCGTCTCCGTCAGGGACCCGATCTGGTTGAGCTTGACCAGCAGGGAGTTCGCCGAGCGCAGCTCGATGCCCTTGGCCAGACGCTCGGGGTTCGTCACGAACAGGTCGTCACCGACGATCTGGACGCGGTCGCCGACCTCGGCGACGAGCTGCGACCAGCTCTGCCACTCGTCCTCGCTCAGCGGGTCCTCGATGGAGACGAGCGGGTAGTCCGCCACGAGCTTGCCGTAGTAGGCGATCATCTCGGCGGGCGAGGTGGCCTTGCCCTCGAACTGGTACGCGCCGTCGGCGAAGAACTCGGTGGAGGCGACGTCCAGGGCCAGGGCGATGTCCTCGCCCGGCTTGAACCCGGCCTTCTCGATGGCCACGAGGATGAGGTCCAGGGCGGCACGGTTGGACTCGAGGTTCGGTGCGAAACCACCCTCGTCGCCCAGTCCCGTGGCGAGGCCCCGCTCCTTGAGCACGGACTTCAGCGAGTGATAGGTCTCGGCGCCCCAGCGCAGCGCCTCCTTGAACGTCGGCGCGCCGACGGGGGCGATCATGAACTCCTGGATGTCGACGTTGGAGTCCGCGTGGGACCCGCCGTTGAGGATGTTCATCATCGGGACGGGCAGCAGGTAGGCGTTGGGGCCGCCCACGTAGCGGAACAGCGGCAGTCCGGCCGACTCGGCGGCAGCCTTGGCCACGGCGAGCGAGACGCCGAGGATGGCGTTCGCGCCGAGCTTGCCCTTGTTCGCGGTGCCGTCCAGGTCGATCAGCGCCTGGTCGATGATGCGCTGCTCGGTGGCGTCGTAGCCGAGGATCTCCGGGGCGATCGTGTCGATCACCGCGTCCACGGCGTTCTGCACGCCCTTGCCCAGGTAGCGGGACTCGCCGTCACGCCGCTCGACGGCCTCGAATGCGCCGGTGGACGCGCCGGAGGGCACGGCCGCCCGCGCGACGGTGCCGTCCTCGAGCGCGACCTCGACCTCGACGGTGGGGTTGCCGCGCGAGTCGAGGATCTCACGGGCGCCAACGGCCTCGATGCTGGCCACAGGGTCTCCTTCGTTCGGTGGGGTACTCGGAGCAGAACGTGCCCCACGGTAGTACTCACGCCGGGGCACCGCCGGGGGACCAACCGCCCGTGAGCGCGCCGTTCGGGGCGGATGTGAGCAAGAACACCGGTCGGGGCGCGGTACGCCGCGGCGGGGCCGGGCACTTGCCCGGCCGAGGCCCGGGCTACTGCGGGGTGGCCGGGGCGATCCAGTCGTGCGTGACCGGGGCGATCAGACCGTTCTCGTCGATCTCGCCGTAGCGGGGGTTGACCACCGTCTTCGCCTCCTTCATCCGGGCGCCGAACGCCTCCGCGATCGCCTGCCCGTCCGGGCTGGACTGCACGTCGGTCAGGACGAACAGGTAGCGGCCGAGCTCGAGCGTGCTGTCCGCGAACCCGCCCTCGGGGACCTCGTTGCCGGCGGTGGTCAGCTGCTCCGCGAAGATGTCGGTGATCTGCTCGTCGGAGTAGGCGATGCCGTACCCGGCCGCGACGTCCGGCAGGACCTGCGCGGCCATCAGGGTGTTGAGCACCGCCCGCGGCTGGGCGTCCGACTGCCCGGTGATCTCGACGAACTCGCGCTGGGCGACGTCGACGTCGTCGATGGTGATGCGGGTGCCGTCGATGACGGCGGCCGTGCCCGGCTGCGCGGAGCAGCCGGCGAGCGCGACGCCGGCGACGGCCAGGGCGGCGAGGGAGAGGATGCGGCTGGAACGGTGTGCGGACACGTACGGACCTCCGGGCTGTCCCGGCGCCGGTGCGCCGAGATCGTGTGCTGGACCACTGATCATCGTAGTTCCCCGCTCAGACGGTACCGGTCCCGACCTTCGCCGCGGCGGCGACGGAGCCGGAGAGGACGGCGTCGAGGAGCTCGCGCACCCATGCCATGAGCGCGACGTCGCGCAGCGGCTTACCGCCCAGGCGCGCCGTCATCGGGTACGGCACGAGGATCGTCCGGACCGCCGGCTTGAGCACGGTCCCCGGATAGAGGCGCTTGAGCCGCAGCTGCGCGGACTCCGCCAGCTCCACCGGGGCGAACCGCACGTACTTGCCCTGGGCGGTGATGTCCGTGAGCCCGAGGTCGCGCGCCCGGTCCCGCAGGGCGGCGACGGCGAAGAGCCGCTCGACCGGCTCCGGCACCGGCCCGTAGCGGTCGGTGAGCTCCTCACGCACGGCGGCGATGGCGGCGTCGTCCGCGACGGCCGAGATCTTGGCGTAGGCCTCGAGGCGGAGCCGCTCGTGGGCGATGTAGTCGTGCGGGACGTGGGCGTCGACCGGCAGCTCGATCTTGACGTCGGCCTTCTCGGCCTCCTTGTCGCCACGGAACTCCGCGACGGCGTCGGAGACCATGCGCACGTACAGGTCGAAGCCGACCCCGGAGATGTGCCCGGACTGTTCGCCACCGAGCAGGTTCCCGGCGCCGCGGATCTCGAGGTCCTTCATCGCCACCTGGATGCCGGCGCCGAGGTCGGTGTGGGCGGCGATGGTGGAGAGGCGGTCGTGCGCCGTCTCCGTCAGGGGCTTCTCGGGCGGGTAGAGGAAGTAGGCGTACGCGCGCTCGCGGCCGCGCCCCACCCGGCCGCGCAGCTGGTGCAGCTGCGAGAGGCCGAAGGCGTCGGCACGCTCGACGACGAGGGTGTTGGCGTTGGAGATGTCCAGGCCGGTCTCGATGATCGTCGTGCACACCAGGACGTCGAACTCCTTGTCCCAGAACTTCTGGATGACCTTCTCGAGCTGGTGCTCGCCCATCTTGCCGTGGGCGACGGCGACGCGGGCCTCGGGCACCAGCTCGGCCAGGTGCTGCGCGGTCTTGTTGATGGACGAGACGCGGTTGTGCACGTAGAACACCTGGCCCTCGCGCAGCAGCTCCCGGCGGACGGCGGCGGCGACCTGCTTCTCCTCGTACGCACCGACGAAGGTCAGCACCGGGTGGCGCTCCTCCGGCGGCGTCGCGAGGGTGGACATCTCCCGGATGCCGGTGATGGCCATCTCCAGCGTGCGCGGGATGGGGGTGGCGGACATGGCGAGCACGTCCACGTCGGTGCGCAACTGCTTGAGCGTCTCCTTGTGCTCGACGCCGAAGCGCTGCTCCTCGTCGATGACCACCAGGCCCAGGTCCTTGAACCGGACCTCGCCGGTGAGGAGGCGGTGGGTGCCGATGACGACGTCGACGGTGCCCTTGCGCACACCGTCGCGCACCGCGGTGGCCTCGGCGTCGGACTGGAAACGGGACAGCGGCTTGACCGTGACCGGGAACCCGGCGTACCGCTCGGAGAAGGTGTCCAGGTGCTGCTGGACGAGCAGCGTCGTCGGCACGAGGATCGCCACCTGCTTGCCGTCCTGGACGGCCTTGAACGCGGCCCGCACGGCGATCTCCGTCTTGCCGTAGCCGACGTCGCCGCTGATGAGCCGGTCCATCGGGACGGGCTTCTCCATGTCGGCCTTGACCTCGTCGATGGTGACGACCTGGTCGGCGGTCTCCTGGTGGGGGAACGCGTCCTCGAGCTCGCGCTGCCAGGGGGTGTCGGGCCCGAAGGCGTGGCCCTTGCTCGCCATGCGCGCGGCGTAGAGCCTGATGAGCTCGGCGGCGATCTTCTTGACGGCCTTCTTCGCGCTCGCCTTCGTCCGCGCCCAGTCCGAGCCGCCCAGCTTGCTCAGCGTGGGCGCCTCGCCGCCGGTGTACTTGGTGACCTGGTCGAGGGAGTCGGTGGGGACGAACAGCCGGTCGGCGGGCTGGCCCCGCTTCGAGGCGCCGTACTCGATCACCAGGTACTCGCGCGTGGTCGCGTCGGCGCCGGTACCCACCGTGCGGGAGGCGAGCTCGACGAACCGGCCGACGCCGTGCTGCTCGTGGACCACGTGGTCCCCGGCGCGCAGCGCGAGCGGGTCGACGACGTTGCGCCGCTTGGAGGGCATGCGGCGCATGTCCCGGGTGGAGGTGCCGGCGCGGCCGGTGATGTCCGCCTCGGACAGCAGCGCGAGGCGCGGACCCTCCGCGACGAAGCCGCGGCCGCTGCTGGCCGTGGTCACCTGGACGACGGACTGCGGTGGCACGTCGGCGACCTCGTCCACGAGAGCGGCGGGTACGTCGGCGGCGGCGAGCTGCTCGGCCATGCGCCGGCCCGGGCCGGGGCCCTCGGTCGCGAGGACCAGGCGCCAGCCCCGATGGACGAGGTCGGCGAGGTCGGTCAGGGCCCGCTCGACGTCGCCGTTGTACCGCTCGACGTCGCGGGCGGCCACGGCCAACGGCCGGTCGGCCGGGGCGCCGTCGTCGTCCATCAGCTCGACGAGGTCGGCGTCGGTCGGCAGGGTCGACAGGGACCACCAGCCCAGGCCCCGGGCGAGGGCGACGGCGCGGGCCTCGGCGAGCTGGGAGAAGGAGGCGGCGCGCAGGTCCAGCGGGGTGCGGCCGCCCTGGGCTGCGGCGGCCCAGGCGGCGGCGAGGAACTCCTCGGTCGTGGCGACGAGGTCGTGGGCGCGGCGGCGGATCTTCTCCGGCTCGGACAGGACCACGAGCGCGTTGTCGGGCACGAGCTCCAGCACAGGTTGCATGCCGTCCACGAGGACCGGCGCGAGGGACTCCATACCCTCCACGGCGATCCCCTGGGCGAGCTTGTCGAGCATGTCGACGGCGCCGGGCAGGTCGGGCACGAGCGCGGCGGCGCGGGCGCGGACGTCGTCGGTGAGCAGGAGCTCACGGCAGGGCGGCGCCCACAGGCCGTGCTCGGCCGGCTCGAGGGAGCGCTGGTCGGCGACGGCGAACCAGCGGATCTCCTCGACGGTGTCGCCCCACAGCTCGAGGCGCACGGGGTGGTCCTCGGTGGGTGGGAAGACGTCGATGATGCCGCCGCGGACGGCGAACTCGCCGCGCCGCTCGACCATGTCCACCCGGGTGTAGGCCGCGCCGGCCAGGTCCGCCGCGAGCTGCTCGAGGTCGACCTCCTGGCCGACCTGCACAGCGACCGGCTCGAGGTCGCCGAGGCCGGTCACCACCGGCTGCAGCAGCGCCCGCACCGGTATCACGAGCACCCGGATCTCCCCGGCGGGCCCGCCGTCGGGGGGGGGGTGCGCGAGCCGGCGCA
>NZ_JBTSDU010000048.1:0-19360 GCF_054605595.1 Georgenia sp.
TGGCCCATCAGGTCGGGCTGCCCCGGTCCGCCGGACCGGGGCAGCTGGTCGACGCCGTCGCCGCCGCCACCGGCCGCCCCCCCGCCCACGTGCACGACCTGCTGTACGGCCCCGACCCCACCGACGACGGCGGCCTGCTCGCCGTGTCCATCGCCCTCGACACCCTGGAAAGCGAGGTTCACCGATCGTGAGCCAGACCCCCGACCGGTCCACGGAGCCCGTCCCCGCACCCGACCCCGCCGCGCCACCGGCGGTCGGCACCCCGGCACCCGCCGCGCCGCCGGCGGTCGGCACCCCGGCGCCCGCGGCCCCCGCCTCGGCGGCCCGGGAACGGCTCCACGCCCTGCGCGAGGAGATCGCCAAGGCCGTCGTCGGCCAGGACGGCGCCGTGACGGGGCTGGTGATCGCGCTGATCACCGGCGGGCACGTGCTGCTTGAGGGCGTGCCCGGCGTCGCCAAGACACTGCTCGTCCGCACGCTCGCCGCGAGCCTCGACCTGGACACCAAACGCGTGCAATTCACCCCGGACCTCATGCCCGGGGACGTCACCGGCTCACTCGTGTACGACGCCCGCACCGCCGAGTTCTCCTTCCGGGAGGGGCCGGTGTTCACGAACCTGCTGCTCGCGGACGAGATCAACCGCACGCCCCCCAAGACCCAGGCGTCGCTGCTCGAGGCGATGGAGGAGCGGCAGGTCTCGGTCGACGGGACGCCCCGGCCGCTGCCCGACCCGTTCATGGTGGTCGCCACCCAGAACCCCGTCGAGTACGAGGGCACGTACCCCCTCCCCGAGGCCCAGCTCGACCGCTTCCAGCTCAAGCTGCTGCTGCCGCTGCCCGAGCGGGACGCCGAGATCGCGATCGTGCACCGCCACGCGCACGGCTTCGACCCGCGTGATCTCGCCGTCGCGGGCGTCCGCCCCGTCGCCGGGGCCGCCGACATCGCGTCCGCCCGCGCCGAGATCGCCCGCGTCGAGGTCGGTGCCGAGGTGCTCGGCTACGTCGTCGACCTCGTGCGGGCCACGCGGACGTCACCGTCGCTCTCCCTCGGCGTCTCCCCCCGCGGCGCGACCGCGCTGCTCGCCACGGCGCGGGCGTGGGCGTGGCTCTCCGGGCGGTCCTACGTCACGCCCGACGACGTCAAGGCGCTGGCCCTGCCGACGCTGCGGCACCGGCTGCAGCTGCGGGCCGAGGCAGAGCTCGAGGGCGTCACCGCCGAGACGGTGCTGGTCGGGGTGCTCGCGTCGGTGCCGGTGCCACGCTGATGGTCCCCACGGTCCGGGCGGCGGCGGTGACCGCCGTCGGGGTGGTACCGGTACTGCTCTGGCCGCAGTTGCTCACGGCCGCGCTGTGGGTGGGGCTGGTGGTGCTCGCGACAGTGGTCGACGCCGGTCTCGCCGCCGCGCCGAGGCGGGTCACGGTGGTGCGGGACGTGCCCGCCTCGGTGCGCCTGGGCGAGGCGGTGACGGTCGCGCTCACCGTGCACAACGGCGGGACGCGACCGCTGCGCGGCGTGGTGCGGGACGCGTGGCCACCGTCCACGGGCGGCGGCGCTCGCCACCGGGTGCTGGTGCCGGCGGGCGAGCGGCGCCGGGCCCGCACGGTCCTGGTGCCGACCCGGCGCGGTGACCGCCCGGCAGACCTGGTGACGATCCGGTCCGGCGGGCCGCTGGGCCTGGGGGCGCGGCAGGCCTCGCAGTCGGTGCCGGCCGTGGTGCGGGTGCTGCCGGCGTTCACCTCCCGGCGTCACCTCCCCTCGCGGCTGGCCCGCCTGCGCGAGCTGGACGGGCGCACCGCCGTCAACGTCCGAGGCCAGGGCACGGAGTTCGACTCGCTGCGCGAGTACGTCATCGGCGACGACGTCCGCGCGATCGACTGGCGGGCGACGGCACGCGGCGGCGACGTCGTCGTGCGCACCTGGCGGCCCGAACGGGACCGGCGGGTGCTGCTGGTGGTGGACGTGGCGCGGCTGTCGGCGGCGCGGCTGGGCGAGGCGCCGCGGCTGGACGCGCAGATCGAGGCGGCGCTGCTGCTCGCGGCGCTGGCCTCGCGGGCCGGGGACCGGGTGGACCTGGTGGCCGTGGACACGCAGGTGCGGGCGCGGGTGGCCGGCGAGCACGGGCCGCGGCTGGTGAACGCGTTCGCCTCGGCACTGGCCACGCTCGACCCCTCCCTGGTGGAGCTGAGCTGGCCGACGGTCGCGCAGGTGGTGCGGGACTCGCTGTCCCAGCGTTCGCTCGTGGTGCTGCTCTCGGCACTCGAGCCCTCGGCCGTCACGGCCGGGTTGCTGCCGGTGGCACAGACCCTCACGAAGGATCATGCG
Organism: Georgenia sp.; assembly: GCF_054605595.1. NCBI lineage: Bacteria > Bacillati > Actinomycetota > Actinomycetes > Allobogoriellales > Allobogoriellaceae > Georgenia > Georgenia sp. Next base: position 2,323 of record NZ_JBTSDU010000048.1, read on the forward strand.
GTGGTGCTGGCGTCGGCGTCCGATCCAGAGGTCGCGGCGATGCGGCGCACGCGCACGGATTCGGAGTCGGTGTTCGACGCCGCGGCGGCCGAGCGCGTCGAGCTGGAGCGCTCCGCGGTGGCAGCGCGGCTGCGCCGCCGGGGCGTGGAGGTCGTGGAGGCGGGGCCGGACGAGCTCGCCCCGGCGCTGGCGGACACCTACCTCGCCCTCAAGTCCGCCGGCCGCCTCTAAAGCCCCCGCTCCCCTCCCGCCCGCACCCTTCCCGCACCCCTTCCCGCCCCGCCCCCTGCCTAGCCCGCACCCCTTCCCCGCCCCCTTCCCCGCCCCCTTCTTCCCGCCGAACAGGCCCTAAAAGACCGATTTTGGCAAATTTTGGCACTTTAGGACCTGTTCGGCGGCTGGTGGGGGCGCGTGGCGGCCGGGTGGCGGCAGGTGGGGGCAGCTCCGGGCGGGGGCCGGGTGGCGGCAGGTGGGGGCGGCCGGGTAGCGCCGGGCGGGGACTGGGTGGAGGTGCTGGGGTGGGACGGGCCGTCGGCGTGGGGTGTCGAGGGGTGCGGTGCTAGCGCAGGAGGTCCGGGACCGCCTGGGCCGCCGTCGCCACGGCGACCACGACGAGCAGGACGGCGAACGCGGCGGTGAGCCGGGCGGCCGAGGCACGGCCGGAGAGTCGGGCGCCGACCAGGCCGCCGACCATCGACGCCACGGCGAACGTGGCGACCACGGGCCAGTCCACGTCGCCGAGGCTGGCGAGCCGTCCGGCCAGCCCGGTGAGCGAGTTCAGCACGATCACCAGGAGCGAGGTGCCTACCGCGTGCCTCATGGGCAGCCGGAGCGCGAGGACGAGCGCCGGGACGACGGCGAACCCGCCGCCGACGCCGAAGAACCCGGTGAGCAGCCCGGTCACCGTCGCCAGGCCCACGACGAGCAGGGCGGTGGTCGCGCGCGAGCGGCGGGGCTCGTCATCGGCGCGTGTCGGCTGCACTGCCGCCGGGCGGCGCAGCACCTTGCGGAGCATGAGCGCCGCCGCCACCGCGAGAAGCCCGGCGAACGCCGTCATCAGCACGGCCGGGTCGAGCGCGGCGGAGAGCCGGGAGCCGAGGAAGGCCCACCCGGCACCCACCAGCCCGAACACCGCCCCCACGGCCCAGCGCACGTTCCCGCCACGGGCATGGCCGCCGAGCGCCACGAGCGACGTGGCGCCGACGATGACGAGGGACGCCGTCGCCGCATCGTACGGGGCGGCACCGAGCAGATAGACGAGGATCGGGACGGTCAGGATGCCCCCGCCCCCGCCGAGGGTCCCCACGACCATGCCGACCGCGAGCCCGATCGCCGCGGGCAGCAGGATCTCGATCATGCCGGGTGGCCGGTCACGGCGCGCTCACGACGCCGGGAGCACGGTCGCGCCGGCGACCACGCCCGCGCCGGGAGCACGGCCCGCCGGGAGCCACGCCCGACCAGGAGCCACGCCCGCGCCGGCGGCAACCTCCGCACCGGAGCCCGACCAGGAGCCACGCCCGCGCCGGCGGCAACCTCCGCGCCGGGAGCACGACCCGTCGGGAGCCACACCCGCGCCGGGAGCACGACCAGTCGGAGGTAACGCCCGACCGGCAGCCACGCCCGCCCCGGAAACCACGATCCGTTCACCCGGCCTGCGCGAGCGTGTGCCCGGCCAGCTCTGCGGCGAGGTCGCCCGTCTCGCCGTCCGCCACCGCGCGGCGCCCCAGCACGAGCGTGTACCCCCAGTAGCCGGCGAGCACCGCCGCGCCGATCGCGATCTTCGCCCACGTCGGCAGGCCCGACGGCGTCACGAACCCCTCGACCAGCCCGGCGACGGCGAGCACGAGCACCAGCCCGAGGGCGACGGTGATGAGCGCGCGTCCTTCCTGCGCGAGCGCCCGCGACCGGGTGCGCCGCCCCGGTGCCACGGCCGTCCAGAACAGCTTCAGCCCGGTGCCGCCGGCGATGAAGATCGCCGTCAGCTCCATCAGCCCGTGCGGCAGGATCAGACCGAAGAACACCTCGAGGTCGCCGTAGACGGCCATGATCGCGCCCGCCTGCCCGACCCCGAGCGCGTTGGCGCCGAGCACGTACACCGGGAAGACGCCCGTGATGCCCAGGCCGATGGACTGCGCCGCGATCCAGGCGTTGTTCGTCCAGACCTGCGCGGCGAAGTCCGGCGCCGGGAAGTCGGAGTAGTAGGCGGCGAACGCCTCGTCGGCGTACTCCTGCAGGTCCGCCGCCGAACCCGCCGCCGCCAGCGCGGCCGGGGTATCGACGAGGTAGGCCCCCGTGACGACGGCGAGCGCGACCCACGCCAGCATCACCCAGAGCGTCCACCACCGCACCCGGTAGAAGGCTGCGGGCAGCGTCACCGCGAAGAACCGGGCGACGTCGGACACCCGCAGCTCGTGCGCCCCGGCCACCCGCCCGCGGGCCTGGCCGAGCAGGGCGGAGAGCCGCCCCACCAGGTGCGGCTCCGGGGCGGAGGTGCGCACGGCGGAGAGGTGCCCGGCGGTGGTCTGGTAGAGGCGGACCAGCTCGTCGGCCTCCGGTCCGCTGAGGCGGCGCTGCTTGCTCAGCCACTCCAGGCGTTCCCACTCGGGCTCGTGCACCGCGGCGAAGGCATCGGTGTCCACGGCCGTTACCCTGCCACAGTGAGCAGCGACCGTCGGTCCGGGCCCGAGGCCGCACTGGCCCGCGCTCGGCTGCAGGACGACCTGATCATCACCGGCGAGGCCGTGGCGCTGGAGATCCGGCCCGCGTCGGTGGGGGTGCGGATCCTGGGCGCCGCCGTCGACGCGTTGGCCTCTCTCGCCGTGGCGATCGGCCTGGTGCTGCTGGCCGGGCAGGTGCTCTCCTCGCTCAACCAGGCACAGCTCGGCGTCGCCCAGGTGAGCCTGCTCGCGGGCGTCATGGTGATCGTGCCGACCTCGGTCGAGACGCTCACCCGGGGGCGGTCCCTGGGCAAGCTCGCCACCGGCATCCGGATCGTGCGCGACGACGGCGGCCCGGTGCGGCTGCGGCACGCGCTCGTGCGCGCACTCACCGGCATCGGTGAGCTGTGGCTCACCGGTGGCGCGGTCGCGATCGTCTCGGCGGCGGTGAACCGGCGCGGCAAGCGCCTGGGCGACCTGCTGGCAGGGACCTACGCGGTGCGCGTGCGCGCCGGCGCCCGCCGGCAGCCGCCGCTCGTGATGCCGCCCGAGCTGGCCGGCTGGGCGGCGGGGGCGGACGTCCGGGCCCTGCCGGACGGCCTGGGCCTGACGGTGCGCGCCTACCTCGGCCGCGGCTCGATGACGCCGCAGCGGCGCGCGGAGCTCGGTGCCGTGCTGGCGGCCCAGGTGGAGCCGCTCGTCTCCCCGCCGCCCCCGTGGGGCACGCCGCCGGACCGGTTCCTGACGGCGGTGCTCGTCTCACGGCGCGAGCGCGAGTACGCGGTGGGCCTGCGCGCCCGCGAGCTCGAGCAGCACGAGGCCGAGCGGGTCGCCGCGCTCCCGCACGGCATCGGCTGACACCGACGCGGCCCTTGCCATGAACTGAACACGTCGCTAGCGTTCTGAACGTGCGTTCAACGTCCGAGGATCTCACCGCCCGCGCCCGTATCCGGGATGCCGCCATCCGCCGGTTCGCCACCGACGGGATGGACGCCCCGCTGCGCACCATCGCCGCCGATGCGGGGGTCAGCGCGGGCCTGATCCTGCACCACTTCTCCTCCCGCGCCGGGCTCCGGCAGGCGTGTGACCGGTACGTCCTGGACCAGGTCCGCGAGCACAAGTCGGCGGTCCTCGGACCGGATCAGGGCACCGCCCGCTTCCTCGCGCAGATGGCCGCCGTCGAGAGCTACGCGCCGCTCCTCGGCTACGTGATGCGGTGCATGCAGGCCGGCGGCGAGCTCGCGACGGACTTCGTCGACCACCTCGTCGCCGACGCCGTCGAGTACCTGTCCGACGGCGTCGCCGCCGGCACCATCCGGCCGAGCCGGTTCCCCGAGGCACGCGCGCGGCTGCTGACCGAGCAGGCCGTCGGCGCACTGCTGCTCCAGCTCCCCGCCCGTCAGGAGCGCCTCGACCTCGAGGCCCTCCCCCGCTGGGTGCGGGAGTACGTCGACCGGATCGCCGGCCCGATGCTCGAGCTGATGACCGAGCCGGCGCTGACCGACTCGACCCTCCTGGACACCTACCTCGCCGCCGCCGGGGGCAGCACGCCCGGCGGCGAGAGCGCACCCGGCAGCGAGAGTACCGCCGCCAGCAAGACCACACCCGACGGCGCGAGCACCGCCGACGGCGCGAGCGCGCACACCCCCGACCCCACCCGTACCCACGCCCGACCCCAAGGAGACCCATGGGCAACCTCGCGATCGACGCCCACCGGCTGACCAAGTCCTTTGGCCCCACCCGCGCGCTGGACGGCTTCAGCCTCGCCGTCCCGCCCGGCCAGATCGCCGGCTTCCTGGGACCCAACGGGTCGGGCAAGTCCACCACGATCCGGGTGCTGCTCGGCATGCTGCGGGCGGACTCGGGCGCCGTCACGGTGCTGGGCCGGGACCCGTGGGCGGACGCCGTCGAGATCCACCGCCGCACCGCCTACGTCGCCGGCGACACCAACCTGTGGCCCAACCTCAGCGGTGGCGAGACCATCGACCTGCTCACCCGGCTGCACGGCGGCGCGGAGCGGTCCCGGCGCCGCGCCGAGCTGCTGGAGCGCTTCGAGCTGGACCCGACGAAGAAGGTCCGCACGTACTCCAAGGGCAACCGGCAGAAGGTCGCCCTGGTGGCGGCGCTGACGTCCGACGCCGAGCTGTACCTCCTCGACGAGCCCACCTCCGGGCTGGACCCGCTCATGGAGGCGGTGTTCACCGAGGAGGTGCGCAAGCTGCGCGCCGCCGGCGCCACCGTGCTGCTCTCCAGCCACATCCTCGCGGAGGTGGAGAAGCTCTGCGACACCGTCACCATCATCCGGGCCGGTCGGGACGTCGAGAGCGGCACCATGGCACAGCTGCGGCACCTGACCCGCTCCAGCGTCACCGCGACGACGACGGCGGACCCGGCCACGTTGCGAGCCGCCCCGGGCGTGCACGACCTCACGCTCGACGACGGCTTCCTGACGTTCGACGTCGACAACGCCGAGGTCAACAACGTCCTGCGGCTGCTCGCGACGGCGGGCGTGGAGAACCTCACGATCGCACCGCCGTCGCTGGAGGAGCTCTTCCTGCGGCACTACGGCGACGACGTCGCGGCGGCCGAGGAGGTGCCGGCCCGATGACCACGACCACCGCCGTCGAGGTGGGGCCCCGGGTGGCCGCGGCGACGGCGCAGCCGTGGGCCGGCAGCCGTCACCTGCTCCGGCTCTACCTGCGCCTGGACCGGGTGCGCATCCCGGTGTGGGCGGTGTCCATCACGCTCACCGTCGCGGTGACGGTGCCGGCGCTGGAGGCGGCCTACCCCGGCGCCGCTGCCCGGCAGGCCCGCGCCGCGCTCATGAGCAACCCCTCGGCCGTGCTGATGAGCGGCCCGGCGTTCGGCCTGGACGACTACACGCTCGGCGCGATGACCGCCAACGAGCTCAGCCTCACCGTGATGGTCGCCGTGGCGATCATGTCGATCCTCCTCGCGGTTCGGCACACCCGCGCCGACGAGGAGGCCGGGCGTACCGAGGTGCTCCGGGCGCTGCCCGTGGGCCGGTTCGCACCGGCCACCGCGGCGGTGCTCACGGTCGCGGTGGCGAACCTCGCCGTCGGCGCCGGTGCGCTGGCCGCCCTCGTGGGGACCGGGCTGGAGGTGGCCTCCTCCGTCGCGTTCGCGCTCGGCATCGCGCTGACCGGCATGGTCTTCGGGGCCGTCGCCGCGGTGACGACGCAGCTGAGCGAACACGCGCGCGCCGCCTCCGGCATGGCGATGGCCGTGCTCGCGGTCGCGTTCCTGACGCGCGGCATCGGCGACATCATCAACAGCACGGGCTCGTGGCTGTCCTGGTTCTCCCCGATCGCGTGGGCCCAGCAGACCCGGCTGTACGTGGACCTGCGCTGGTGGCCGCTCGCCCTCTCGGTCGTCGTCGTGCTCGTGCTGCTGGCCGCGGCGATCACGCTCGCCCAGCGGCGTGACCTCGGCGCGGGGCTGCGCGCGGGCAGGGCCGGGCCCGCCGGCGCGGCACCCGCGCTGCTCTCCGCGCGTGGGGTGGCGCGGCGGCTCCTGCACGGCTCGTTCCTGGCCTGGCTCGTCGGTCTCTTCCTGTTCGGTATCGCCTTCGGCGCGCTCGCCAGATCCTTCGAGGACGCCATGAACACCCTTCCCGCCCTCGCGGAGTGGATCGGCGGCGGGGGTGCGGATCTCACGGACACCTTCGCCGGGGTGATGGTCGCCTACCTGGCTCTGGGGGCCGTCGCGTTCACCGTCACGTCGGTCCTACGGCTGCGCGCCGAGGAGGAGGCCGGGCACACCGAACTGATGCTCGAGTCCGGCTCCTCGCGTGCCGGGTGGCTCGGCGGCTGGCTCGCCGTCGTCACCGTCCAGTCGGTGCTCCTGCTCGCTCTCTCGGGGCTCGGCACCGGGATCGGCATCGCCGTCGCGGTCGGGGACGGCGCGGCGGTGGGCCGCCTGACGGTAGCCGGGCTCGCCTACGTGCCGGCCGTGCTGGCCCTCATGGCGGCCACCGTGGCGCTCGTCGGTGCGCTCCCCCGCGCCGCCGGGCTGGTCTGGGTGCTGGTCACCTACGTCATCGTCGTGGCGTTCTTCGGCGCGCTGCTGAAGATGCCCGAGTGGGCGATGGACATCTCCCCCGTGGGGTGGACGCCGCTCGTCCCGGCCGAGGACGTCGCCGCGCTGCCGCTGGTGGTGCTGAGCGCCGTGGCCGTGGCGCTGACCGCGATCGGGTTCCGGGGCTTCGGGCGGCGCGACCTGCTGGCCTGACCGCCACCGGGGCCGATGGTGTGCGTTGTGATCGTCACCACAGACGGACGACGCCGCGCCGGCGTATCCTTCATCGACACTTGTCGACAGGAGTACTCACGCCCATGACACGCCAGCTCGTGGTGACCGCAGACGACCTCGGCATCGACGCACCCACCAACCATGCGATCGTGGACCTGCTCACCGAGGGGCTCCTCACCTCCACCACGCTCATGGCGGTCGCCCCGGCCGCGGCCGACGCCGTCGCTCGCGTCCGCGCCGCCCGGGTCGCCGTCCCGCGGCTGCACGTCACCCTGACCAGCCCCCGTGAGCTCGCCCCGTGGCGCCCGCTCGCCTCCGACGTCCGCTCGCTGACCGATCTGCGGGGCGTGTTCCATGCAGACCCGAGCCGCTTCGAGGGCGGAGCGTCCGATGAGCACGTCGCGGCCGAGATGTCGGCCCAGCTGGGGTGGATGCATGCCCTGGGCCTGCGACCGGTTGCCGCCGACTCCCACTCCGGGAGTCTGTACGGCTTCCGCGGCCGGTCCTTCCTCGGCACCGCGATGGACTTCTCCGCAGCCCATGGGCTCGGCTTCCGCCTCCCGCGCCGTTTCAACCGGATCCTGACGGCGCTGCTGCCGCGCACCCTCCGGCACCGGCACGCCGAGGCCGTCGAGCGCGCCGACGCCGGCGGGGTGCGCCTGCCCGAGACGGTGATCGGCCCCTGGCTCCCTGGCAGGCTCGTCCTCAGTTACGCGCAGCTGCGCGCCAACCTGCTCGCCCAGCTCGGCGGCCTGCCCGAGGGGGTGTCGGAGCTGGTGCTGCACCCCGCGCCCACGACAGCCACCCGGCTCATGCCGCGGGCGGAGGGTCGCAAGCGCCGGTGGGAGCTGCGGGTGCTGCGCGACCCGGCGTTCCAGCGCGTCCTGAGCCGCGAGCGGATCGAGCTCGTCCCGGCCTGGTGAACTACGCGGCGGCGTCCAGGCGCTCCCAGCGGCGCGCCTCGACCAACTCGTCGTAGCGCACCACCATCAGCCCGCCGACGATCAGGGCACCACCGAGGAGCTGGATCGGCATCGGCATCTCGCCCAGGGCCAGCCAGGCGAAGAGCACTGCGAACATCACCTCGGTGAGGCCCACGAACGAGGCCAGCCGCGCCCCCAGGAGCCGGGTGCCGGCGATCCCGGTCGAGTACGCGGTGGCAGTCGAGACGAGCGCCACCCCGAGGATCGGCACCACCCAGCTCATCTCGGCGCCGGCGATCCGCACGTCGGCGGCGCTGAAGGTCATCGGCAGGAGCCCTGACACGCCGGTGAGCCCGAGCGCGACGGTGGCGACCACCATGGCCGCAGCGGCCATGACCAGCGGCGGGAGCCCCGTGGCCGCCCGGGCGGAGAGGACGAAGTAGACGGCGAGCCCGACGGCGGCGCCCAGCCCCCACAGCACCCCGGCCAGATCGAGCCGGAACCCTCCGGTGACGTCCAGGACGAGGAACAGCCCGGCGACCGCGGCGACGACGCCGGCCACCGTCGAACGCCGCGGCCGGTGCCCGTGCCGGACCCAGAGCCACCCGACGACGAGGACGAACCCGAGGTACTCCAGCAGGAGCGCGACGCCGACGGACAACGTCTGGACGGCGCTGTAGTAGAAGACCTGGCACGCGGCCATGGCGACGAGCCCGTACGCGAGGATCAGGGTCGCGTTGCGCCGGAGCAGGTGCCAACGGCCACGCAGCGCGACCAGCGCCGGCACCACGAGCACGAGGGCGGCGCCACCGACACGGGCCGTGACCGCCGCTCCCGGTGACCAGCCCGCCTCGAGGAGCGGCTTCGCGAACGCGCCCGACGTGCCGAACGTGGCGGCGGAGGCGAGGGCCAGCCAGAGCCCGGCGGCGGCACCCGCGCCGCCGGCCGGGATGGTCTGCTCACGCATGCCGACAGGCTATATCGGGGCAGGAACTGTCGACCGGGCCCCGGTCACGTCGGCACGAACGACGTGGAACAGCCCCTCACGCCAGGCGTGATGAGGGCACCCGGTGACATCACGCCAGGCGGGATGAGCTCCCCCCGGCCGGGTCGCGGGCACTCGTTCGCACCCGCACACGCACACGCCGCACGCACACGCCGCACGCGCACACGCACCCGCACCCGCACGCGCAGCGGATCGCGCCACGAGCCCAGCCCGTGACGCGATCCGCGCACCACCGTCCTCGCCCGGGTACTACGCCACCCGGCGGGCGTAGGCCGGGACGGTGAGGAACGTCGGGTACTCCTCGTCGAGGGCGACCTCGGCGAACAGCTCGGCCGCCTGGTTCACCCGGTCCGCGCGGGCGGTGTCCGCCCCGGCCTCGGCGAGCAGCGTCCTCCCTTCCTCCTCGAGGATCGACCGGACGAGCTCGCCGGTGACGGTGCGGCCGTCGTCGAGCACGACCCGGTGCTCGATCCACTGCCACACCTGCGAGCGGGAGATCTCCGCGGTGGCGGCGTCCTCCATGAGGCCGAAGATGCCGACGGCGCCGCGCCCGCCCAGCCACGCCTCGAGGTAGCGCAGCGCCACGGAGACGTTGGTGCGCAGCCCGGCCGCGGTGACGGCGCCCGGGGTGGCGGCGACGTCGAGCAGTTGGCGGGCGGTGACGTGGACGTCCTCGCGGCGCCGGTCGAGCTGGTTCGGCCGCTCGCCCAGGGCGCGGTCGAAGACCTCCCGCACCGCAGCCACCATGCCCGGGTGCGCGACCCACGAGCCGTCGAAGCCGTCGTCGGCCTCGCGCTGCTTGTCCTCGCGGAGCTTGGCGAAGACGACGGCGTCCCGCTCGGGGTCCTTCGACGGGATGAAGGCGGACATGCCGCCGATGGCGTGCGCGCCCCGCTTGTGGCAGGTCCGCACCATCAGCTCGGTGTAGGCGCGCATGAACGGCACGGTCATGGTGACGTCGGCCCGGTCGGGCAGGACGAAGTTGCGGCGCATCCGGAAGTTCTTGATGAGGGAGAAGATGTAGTCCCACCGGCCGGCGTTCAGGCCGGCGGAGTGCTCGCGCAGCTCGTAGAGGATCTCCTCCATCTCGAACGCGGCGGTGATGGTCTCGATGAGGACCGTGGCGCGGATGGTGCCGTGGTCGATGCCGACGTAGTGCTCGGCGAAGGTGAAGACGTCGTCCCACAGCCGGGCCTCGAGATGGTTCTCGAGCTTGGGCAGGTAGAAGTACGGTCCGGCGCCGCGGGCGATCAGCTCGCGGGCGTTGTGGAAGAAGTACAGGCCGAAGTCGACGAGGGAGCCGGACATCACCCCCTCCCCGATCCGCAGGTGCTTCTCGGTCAGGTGCCACCCGCGTGGGCGGACGACGATCGTGGCGACCTGGTCCCCGAGCCGGTACTCCTTGCCCTCGGGCGAGGTGTACTCGAGGGTGCGGCGGACGGCGTCGTGGAGGGTGACCTGGCCGTCGATCACGTTGGCGAAGTGGGGGGTGTTCGCGTCCTCGAGGTCGGCCAGCCAGACCCGGGCACCGGAGTTGAGGGCGTTGATGGCCATCTTCGGCTCGGTCGGGCCGGTGATCTCCACCCGCCGGTCGACGAGGCCCGGGGCGGGCGGCGCGACCCGCCAGGTCGGGTCCTCGCGCACCGACCGGGTCTCCGCCAGGAAGTCCAGCGAGGCACCGTTGGCGATCTGGCGGCGGCGCTCCTGCCGGGCGGCGAGCGCCTGGGCCCGCCGCCCGGAGAACCGCTGGTGGAGCTCGGCCAGGAACATCAGCGCCTCGGGCGTGAGGACCTGCTCGGCGCCGGGGACCGGGGCGCCGACGATCTCGACCTCACGGGCAGTGACGACGAGCGACATGGGGGGTTCGGCGATGGTCATGGTCTCTTCCTCTGCTCGCTCAGGATTAGTGGAACTGCTGCTCTTCGGTGGAGCCGCGCAGCGCCAGGGTGTCGCTGTCGGGGTTCAGCGCGGTGGAGACCAGGTCGAAGTAGCCGGTGCCGACCTCGCGCTGGTGCTTGGTGGCGGTGTAGCCGCGCGACTCCGCGGCGAACTCCTTCTCCTGCAGCTCGACGTAGGCGCTCATCCCGCGCGTCGCGTACCCCTCGGCCAGCTCGAACATGCCGTAGTTGAGCTGGTGGAAGCCGGCCAGGGTGATGAACTGGAACGCGTAGCCCAGTTCGCCGAGCTCGCGCTGGAAGGTGGCGATCTGCTCGTCCGTCAGGTGCGCCTTCCAGTTGAAGGACGGCGAGCAGTTGTAGGCGAGCATCTTGCCCGGGAAGCGCTGGTGGACCGCCTCGGCGACCTGCCGGGCCAGGCCCAGGTCCGGCGTCGAGGTCTCGACCCAGATCAGGTCCGCGTACGGGGCGTAGGCCAGGGCGCGGGCCAGGACGACGTCGGGGCCGGGGGTGGTGCGGTAGAAGCCCTCGGCGGTGCGCTCGCCGGTGGTGAACTCGCGGTCGCGCTCGTCGACGTCGGAGGTGATGAGGTTGGCCGCGAGGGAGTCGGTGCGGGCGACGACGATCGTCGGCACGTCCAGGACGTCGGCCGCGAGCCGGGCGGCGTTCAGGGTACGGATGTGCTGCGCCGTCGGAACGAGGACCTTGCCGCCCAGGTGCCCGCACTTCTTCTCCGAGGCGAGCTGGTCCTCGTAGTGGACGCCCGCGGCGCCGGCGGCGATGAGGGACTTGGCGAGCTCGAAGGCGTTGAGCGGGCCGCCGAAGCCGGCCTCGGCGTCGGCCACGATCGGGGCGAGCCAGTCGACGCCGGGGTCGGTGCCCTCGGAGTAGGTGATCTCGTCCGCGCGCAGCAGCGCGTTGTTGATGCGGCGGACCACCGTCGGCACCGAGTTGACCGGGTAGAGCGACTGGTCGGGGTAGGTGTTGCCGGAGGTGTTCCCGTCCGCGGCGACCTGCCAGCCGGAGAGGTAGATGGCCTCCAGGCCGGCCCGGACCATCTGGACGGCCTGGTTGCCGGTGATGGCGCCGAGGGCGTGGACGTAGTCGCGGGTGTGCAGCAGCTCCCACAGCCGCTCGGCGCCCCGGCGGGCGAGCGTGTGCTCCTCGCGGACCGTGCCGCGCAGCCGGACGACGTCCGCGGCGGAGTAGGTGCGCTCGACGCCGGCCCACCGCGGGTCGCTCGCCCAGGTGCGGGCGAGCTCGGCGGCCTCGGTGGCCTGCTGCTGGGCCGGGTCGGGGCGGCTGGTGAGGCGCTGCGTGGTGGACTCGAACGTCGTGGTCATGGTCTCTCCCGTGAATCGCGGGCTGATGGAGCCCTGTGAACAACTGCGCGAATACACCTTGACCCCGTGATTCATGTCACGACTAGTGCTAGATTGTGTGAACTTCGTTCATTCTTCACTCTGGGAGAAGATGTGGTCGCTGCCACCGAGGACGCCGTCGACCTGGTCACGCTCGGGGCCCGGATCCGGCACACCCGACAGGCCCGCGGGCTCACGCTCGCCCAGCTCGCGGTGCGGGTGGACCGCGCGCAGTCGCTGCTGTCCCAGATCGAGAACGGGCGCCGCGAGCCGCGCCTGGCCCTGCTCAGCGTGATCGCCCGCGAGCTGGACGTCACCGTCGCCGACCTCATGAAGGACGAGCCGCCGTCGCGCCGGGCCGCCCTGGAGATCGCCCTGACGCAGGCGCAGCAGCGTCCGGGGTACGCCGCACTGGGGCTGCCCGAGGTGCGGCCGGGCGCCAAGCTCCCGACCGAGACGCTCGAGGCGCTCGTCGGCCTGCACACCGAGCTCGACCGGCTCTCCGTCGTCCGCTCGGCCACCCCCGAGGAGGCCCGCAACGCCAACGCCGACCTGCGCGGTCGCATGCGCTCGCGGCACAACTACTTCGCGGAGATCGAGCAGCTCGCGTCCGCCATCTCCACCGCGGTCGGGCACACCGCGGGCCCGCTCACCGAGCGCGGCGTCGCGGAGGTGACGGCGCATCTGGGGTTCAGCCTCCATCGGGTGGCCGACCTGCCCCGCGCCACCCGGTCGATCACCGACCAGCTGCACCGGCGCATCTACCTGCCGGTGGTCCCTCGCGGCGACCACGACCCCCGCACGATCGTGCTGCAGACGCTCGGCCACTTCGCGCTGGGCCACTCCGACCCCACCGGCTACGCCGACTTCCTGCGCCAGCGCGTCGAGGCCAACTACTTCGCCGCCGCGCTGCTCATGCCGGAGGCGGCCACCGTGGGCCTCCTCGCCCGGGCCAAGGCGGAGCGGACGCTCGCCATCGACGACCTGCGCGACGTCTTCGGCGTCAGCTACGAGACAGCGGCGCACCGGTTCACCAACCTCGCCACCGAGCATCTGGACCTGCCCGTGCACTTCATGCGGGTGGGCGAGGACGGCATCATCTACAAGGCGTACGAGAACGACGACGTCATGTTTCCCACGGACGTCACCGGCGCCATCGAGGGGCAGGTGGTGTGCCGGTACTGGGCCTCGCGCGCCGTGTTCCACAACACCGACCGCTACGCCACCCACTTCCAGTACACCGACATGGGCCGCGGCACGTACTGGTGCACCACCCACGTCGAGCGCACGGCGGCGGGCGACTTCGCCATCGATGTCGGGGTGCCGTTCGAGCACACCCAGTGGTTCCGGGGCCGGGAGACCCGGGTGCGTGCCCACTCCTCGTGCCCGGACCCGGCATGCTGCCGCCGCCCGCCGGCCGAGCTCGCCGCGCGGTGGCGCACGCATGCCTGGCCCAGCGCCCGGGCGCACTCCCACCTGCTCGCCGCCGTCCCGCCAGGCACGTTCCCGGGTGTGGACGACACGGAGGTCTACGAGTTCCTGGACCGGCACAGCACCGCGGGGTGAGGGCGCCACCGGGTGCGGGCGCCGCGGGGTGAGGGCGCCACCGGGTGCGGGCGCCACCGGGTGCGGGCGCCACCGGGTGCGGGCGCCACCGGGTGCGGGCGCCACCGGGTGCGGGCGCTGTCGCGACCGCCGCTCCGCCAGACCTCCGTGATCCCGTGCTCCCGTGCTCCCGTGCTCCCGTGCGGTCCTACGCGGCGCCACCTGCTCAGCGCGCCGTCGCGACCGCCGCTCCGCCAGACCTCCGTGACCCCGTGCTCCCGTGCGGTCCTACGCGGCGCCACCTGCTCGGCACGCCGTCGCGGCCGCCGCTCCACCCTGCGGGTGTGGCCAGGGGCTCGGACGTCGCGCCGGCGTCTCAGCACGCGGGAAGATCCAGGTGGACCCTCGTGCCCGGCGGAGGGTCCTGCTACGTTCGGCGCCATGTACGAGGCATCCCTGCCCCAGTCACGGACCGCGGCCACGCTCGCCGTGCCGGTCCTCGACTGCGTTCGCCCGTCGCTCTGTTGTCACCGCTGACGCGCTGAACCCGCGGGCTCGGTCCCGCCTCCCGCGGCGCACGCTCCGCGCGTGCCGTTCGTGTCCTGGCCGGTTCGGTCTGGATCGCTGCCGCCCGGACCGGGCTGATGGGCCGCACGACTCGCGCCGTCCAGTCGGCCCCTGCGCCGACCAGCACCGCTGCGACCGGACCATCCGTACGGCGTCTTCAACCAGCCAGGTCGGCGATCAGTCCCCACTTCGACACCCGATCAGCAACCCACAGACATCCTTCAGGAGCCAGCCGTGACCGCCCTCGCCCCCCACGACCACCGCACCGCCACCCTCCCGATCGTCGACCTGCGCCTGGCCGACGACCCGCTCCGCGCCGCCGAGTTCCAGGACCAGCTGCGCGCCGCCACCCGCGACTTCGGGTTCTTCTACCTGGTCGGCCACGGCATCCCACGCTCGCTCAGCACCGAGCTCATGTCCGTCGCCAAGCGGTTCTTCGCCCTGCCGGAGGCGGAGAAGCTCGCGATCGAGAAGATCCACAGCCCGCACTACCGCGGCTACAGCCGAGTGGGCGACGAGTTCACCAAGGGCGCGCGGGACTGGCGCGAGCAGGTCGACATCGGCCCCGAGGGCGCCCCCCGTGCGGCCTCCGACGACGAGCCGTGGGCCGTGCTGGCGGGCCCGAACCTGTGGCCGACGGCGCTGCCGGAGTTTCGCGCGACCGTCGAGGCGTGGCTGGTGCACAACGAGCGCATCGCCCGCACGCTGCTGCGCTCATGGCTGCTGGCGCTAGGCCAGGCACCGGACCTGCTCGAGAGCGCCTTCCGCGAGCCCGACGCCCGCCTGAAGGTCGTGCGCTACCCCGAGGCCCCCGACGACACCCGCGACCAGGGCGTCGGTGAGCACAAGGACTTCGGCGCCCTCACGCTGCTGTTCGTCGAGCCTGGCAAGGGCGGCCTGCAGGTGGAGAAGGGCGGGGAATGGATCGCGGCCGAGCCCGTCGACGATGCGCTGATCATCAACATCGGCGAGCTGCTCGAGGCCGCGACGGACGGGTACCTTCGCGCCACCAACCACCGCGTGGTCTCCCGCCCCGGCGAGGGCGACCGCATCTCCGTGCCGTACTTCTTCAACCCCGACCTCGGCCGCAGCCTCGACCGTTGGGAGCTGCCGCGGGCCCTCGCCGCCGAGGCACGCGGCATCGAGATCCAGGAGCACAACCGCATCCACGACAACTATGGGCTCAACGCCCTGAAGATGTGGTTCCGCAGCCACCCCGTCGTCACCGCGCAGCACCACCACGACCTCGCCGAGCGCCTGGGGATCTGACCCCTTCCAAGCCCCCACCTCGCCGCCCCCACCCCGACCGCCCCGCACCCCACCCCCGCCGAACAGCCCCCCCCCCCCGCCGAACAGCTCCAAAAATGCCGAATTCCGCCAAAAACCGCACATTAGGACGTGTTCGGCGAAGGCGCCAAGGGCATCGGCGGGGGTGCCGGGGGTATCAGGGGTCGCCGGGGGCTGCGGCGGGGGGGGTCAGTCGGTGACCTCGAAGAACCCGCGCGCCCCGCGCTCGGCATCCACGAAGGCGTGGGTGACGAACGGATAGTTGCCCGCCTGCGGGAACGTGAGCTCGACGAATCCGCCCTGGGCTGCGACCAGCGGGAGCACCTGCGCCCCGCCGGTGGGGTCGCCGCCGACGTCGTCGGGCCCGCCGAGCTGGTAGGCGCCCTCGGTGTAGACGGTGTCGAACTGCCCGCCGACCACGTGGAACGCGCTACCCCGGCTCGGCCCGGCGTCGAGCACCCACACCCGAACCGTCTCGCCCACCTTGGCCGGGAGCCGATCGTGGTCGTACTGGTTGGCGTAGCCGTTGAAGACGACCAGGTCGGGGTCCTCCGCGGCGATCTTCGCGGCGTCGGCCGGCCCGCCCTCCTCGCCGAGGTAGACCTCGGACTGGACGAGCACGTACTCCCGGTCCACCGGCGTCAGGTTGGGCGGGTCGATGATGACGGCGCCGAACATGCCGTTGGCCAGGTGCATCGACAGCGGCACCGTGGAGCAGTGGTAGAGCCAGATGCCGCTGCGGGTGGCGGTGAAGTCGTAGGTCAGCGTCTCCCCGGGCGCGATCGTGCGCATCGGCGCGTCCGGGGCGAGCGCCCCGGCATGGAAGTCGATGGAGTGCCCGATCGTGCCGTCGTTGACGAGCGTGATCTCGAACCGGTCGCCGACCTTCCCGCGCAGTGTCGGTCCCGGCGCCGAGCCCCCGTACGTCCACCGCTCGACGGCGACGCCGGGCGCGACCTCCGCCTGGGACTCGCTGACCCGCAGGGTCACCTGATGGGTGGTGGCCGTCGGCGCCGGGGGCAGCACGGCGTCGTGGGCGGTGAAGCCCTCGCCGGGGGTGGCCTGCAGGTCGAGCAGGTCCGCGGCGGGGGTGCCGGTGCCGGCGGCGCCCGCGTCGGCGACGCCCGGACCTGCGGCGCCGTCGCCCGCCGCACCAGCGCCGGCGGCGATCGGGGCGCCGACGGCGACGATGTCCAACGTCATGCCCAGCTGCCGATGGCCGGCCACGGAGCACCAGCCCTCGAGGTCACGCCCGACGACGCCGACGTCGAGCGTGCGCGTCTCCCCCACGCTGAGCCGGCCGGTGGTCGCGCCGGTCTCGAGGACGAGGTCGTGCACGTCGGTACCGGTATTGGTCAGCTCGATGACGAGCTCGTTGCCGACCGGCACCTCGATCACGGCAGGCGTGAAGCGCATGCCCTCCACCCCCACCTGCACGGTGGTGATCTGGCCGGTCGCGACGACGCCGTCGTCGGCGGCGATGGTACCGAGCCCGGCGGCGGCCGGGGGCCCGGGCCCCCCGAGC
>NZ_JBTSDU010000049.1:0-19003 GCF_054605595.1 Georgenia sp.
GAAGCCGCCGGCCTTCAGTCCGCCGAAGAGGAGCCCGGCGAAGAAGGTCCCCACGGGCCGGGACCGGCCGAGCAGGGCCACCGTGATGGCGTCGAAGCCGTAGCTGGCGGCGACCCCGGCGGTCAGTGCCTTCTCGGTGCCCAGCACCTGCGCGGACCCGGCCAGGCCGGCGAGCGCCCCGGAGATCACCATGGTCAGCACGATCACGCGGTCGACGGAGATGCCCGCGGTGCGTGCCGCGTGCGGGTTGGCGCCGGCGGCCCGGATCTCGAACCCGAGCGTCGAGCGCTCGAGCAGCCACCAGACGAAGATCGTGGCCGCGATGGCGAGCAGGAACCCGGCGTGCAGTCGGAAGCCGCCGCCGAGCAGGAGCGGGTAGGTGGCGGAGTCGGTCGGGATGTCCGGTGACTTCGGGAACGGCGAGCCCGGCAGCCGGAACGCCTGGGTGGTGAGCAGGTACCCGATCAGGTAGACCGCGATGTTGTTGAGCATGATCGTCACGATGACCTCGTTGGCACCGGTGCGAGCCTTGAGGAACCCGGCGATCGCCGCCCAGAGGGCGCCGCCGAGCGCGGCGCCGATGGCAGCCAGGGTGACGTGCAGCACGACGGGCAGGTCGAACGTGAACCCGATGAACGCGCCGAAGACGCCGCCGATGACGATCTGCCCCTGGCCACCGATGTTGAACAGGCCGGCACGGAAGCCCACGGCCAGGCCGAGGCCGGCGAGGATCAGCGGCACCGAGAACACGAGTGTCTCGGTGAAGGGACGGATGGCCCGGGTGAACGTCGCGGCCTCGAAGTCGTAGATGGCGCCGCGGAACATGGCCCGGTAGGCACTGTAGACGGCGTCCCACGCGGCGCCGAAGAAGTCGGCCGGGCGGGCGAGGACGTACACCAGCGTCTCCTGCACGCGCCCGTCCGCCAGGGCGATGAGCACCCCGCCCAGGACGAGCGCGACGAGGACGGCGAGCACCGAGACGAGCCAGCCGCCGGAGAGCAGGTCGCGGAAGAACTGGGTGGTGCGGGTCTCCTGCCCCTCGGGCCGGCCACCGGTGACGGCCTCCGCGGACTGGGCCGGCGTGTCCCCCGGGTGCGCAGGTGGCGTCGGGTTCGGCGTGGCTTCCGAGTCGCTCACTTGTTCTCCTCCTCGTCCGCGGCGGGCTGCTCAGCCACCGGGGTGTCCGCAGCTGCGGCGTGGCGCCCGCCGAGCGGTGTGTCCTGGGGCTCGGCACCGCCGAGGGTCGTCTGGTGCTCCGCGGCCTGGGCCTGGGCCTCCTCCAGCGGGACGCCGGCCATCATCAGACCGAGGACGTCGCGGCTGGCCCCGCCGGGCACGATGCCGACGATGCGGCCCCGGTACATCACCGCGATGCGGTCGGCCAGGGCGAGCACCTCGTCCAGCTCGGTGGAGACGATGACGACGGCCGTGCCCTCGTCGCGCGCGGCGACGATGCGCTTGTGCATGAACTCGATCGAGCCGACGTCGAGGCCGCGCGTCGGCTGGGAGGCGACCAGCAGCCGCAGCGGCTTGGACATCTCCCGGGCGATGACGACCTTCTGCTGGTTGCCGCCGGAGAGGGTGGAGATCGGGTCGGTGACGGAGGTCAGCCGGATGTCGAACTCGGCGGTCCGCTGCTCGGCGTTCTCCCGGACCACGGACGGGCGCATCGCGAAGCCGTTCGCGAACGGCTCGGTGTCGTACAGGTCCAGGATCAGGTTCTCGGCCACCGAGAACGAGGAGATGATGCCGTCGGTCGACCGGTCCTCGGGCACGAAGCCCATGCCGACGTGCAGCCGCTCCTTGACGCCCATGCCGATCAGGTCGGTCCCGTCCAGGGTGATGGACCCGGCGGCCGGCTCTACCAGGCCCAGGATGGTCTCCGTGAGCTCGGTCTGACCGTTGCCCTGGACCCCGGCGATCGCCAGGATCTCCCCGCGCGCGACGGCGAAGTCGAGCCCGTCCACGACGGTCTTGCCCGCGGCGTCGAGCACCGTGAGGTCCTTGACCACGAAGGAGTCCTCCGCCGGCTGCGCCGGCGCCTTCTCGACACCCAGGTTCACTGAGCGGCCGACCATGAGGGATGCGAGCTCGGTCTCGGTGGAGGTGGGGCTGGCCTCGCCGACGACCTTGCCGCGGCGGATGACCGTGATGCGGTCCGCGACGGCGCGGACCTCGCGCAGCTTGTGGGTGATGAAGACGATCGACGTGCCGGACTCCTTGAGCTGGCGCATGATCGCGATGAGCTCGTCCGTCTCCTGCGGGGTGAGCACCGCCGTCGGCTCGTCGAGGATGAGGATCTTGGCGTCACGCGAGAGCGCCTTGATGATCTCGACGCGTTGCTGCACGCCGACCGGGAGGTCCTCGATGTAGGCGTCGGGGTCGACGTCGAACCCGAAGCGGTCGGAGATCTCCTTGACGCGGCGGCGGGCCTCGGGGACCTTGATGAGGCCGCTGGGACCGGTGGGCTCGTAGCCCAGGGCCAGGGACTCGGCCACCGTGAAGACCGGGACCAGCATGAAGTGCTGGTGGACCATGCCGATGCCGCCGGCGACGGCGTCGCCCGGCCCGACGAAGGAGGCCGGCTGGTCGTCGATGAGGATCTGACCGCCGTCGGGCTGGTAGAGCCCGTAGAGCACGTTCATCAGGGTGCTCTTGCCGGCGCCGTTCTCCCCGAGCAGCGCGTGGATCTCCCCGGGCTCGACCACGAGGTCGATGTGGTCGTTGGCGACCAACGAGCCGAAGACCTTGGTGATGCCCCGCAGTTCAAGCTTCACGTCCGCAGACTCCATCTCGGCGCGCGGAGCGTCCACGCGCGTAGTGCGGTTCGCACCGTACCCGTCAACGTGGCACGGCACCTGGCGGCACGCGCGATGACGGCCCAGCCGCTCCGGGCCGGGCCGTCATCGTCGCGCTACCTCTGGATCGTCACGGGGTGGCGGGCGAGTCGACGACGAGGTCGCCGGCGATGATCTGCTCCTGCATGCTGGTCACCGCGTCCTTGAGCTCCTGCGGCACCTGGGCGTCGAAGTCGTGGAACGGGGCCAGACCGACGCCGCCGTTCTCCAGCGTGCCGACGTAGGCCTTGGCGGAGAAGTTGCCGGCGTTGGCCTCGTCGACGGTGTCGAAGACGGCCTGGCCGATCTCCTTGACCACGGAGGTCAACGTGATCGCGCCGTACTCCGTGGACGCGTACCAGTCGGAGTCGACGCCGATGATCATGGCGTTGCCCGCCTCCTTGATGGCCGCGGCCGCACCGAGACCCACCGGACCGGCCACGGGCATCACGATGTCGGCGCCCTGGGCGAGGAACTGCCCGGTCAAGGTCTGGCCCTGGGCCTGGTCGTCGAAGCTACCGGTGAAGGAGCCGTTCTGTGCGGCCTTGTCCCAGCCGAGAAGCTTGACGGCGGTGCCGTTATCCTCGTTGTAGCGCGTCACGCCGTCGGCGAAGCCGTCCATGAAGATGGTGACGGACGGGATCTGGATCCCACCGAAGGTCGCGACGGTGCCGGTCTTGGTCATGCCCGCGGCGACGTAGCCCGCGAGGTAGGCGGCCTCGGCCGTGTTGAAGAGGATCGGCTTGGCGTTCGCCAGCTCGACCGGCTTGAAGTCGGCGTCGGAGAACGCGGAGTCGACGAGCCCGAAGTTCACGTCGGGGGTGGCCTCGGCGGCCGCCTGGATCGGGTCCTCGAGGAGGAAGCCGACACCGATGATGAGGTTGCAGCCCTGCTGGACCATGGCGTCGACGTTGGGGCCGTAGTCCGCGTCGGACTGCGACTCGGACGCGGCGGACTTGACGCCCAGGTCCTCGACGGCCAGCTGCATGCCCTCGAAGGCCGACTGGTTGAACGACTGGTCGTCCCAGCCGCCCGCGTCGGACACGAGGCACGCGAGGAAGTCGCCGGCGGGGGCGGCGGTACCGTCCGTGGCGGTGGTCTCGTCGGTCGCGGCCGGCGTCTCGGCGTCCTGGGGCGCCGCACCACAGGCGGCGAGCGTCAGGGCGGCCGTGGCCGCCAACGCCGTTGCGTAGATGCTCTTCTTCACGCGTATCTCCTGCATGTCTGAGGGGCCGGGGGCCGGCCGCTAACAGTCCCGACCTTAGTGGTCATGGGATACCGCACAAAACCAAATGGTGAGATGCGAGACAGAACCGTTACCATTTCGTTTCCTTTTTGGTAAAGGAGCGGCAACCTCCGCGTCGCCGGCCGTTCATCGCGTCGGGCAGCGGCGTGGCACGGCTCAGATGCGGGCCGTCCGGCCCGCCCGCTCCCACGCCAGTCCCGCACTGCCGTCCGCCCCCGGTGCGGGGGCGACCTCGGCGGCGAGGACGGCCGTGCGCGCCAGGAGCCGGGCGCCGATGCCGATCGCGCGCTCGTCGAAGACGATGTCGCCGCGGTGCAGGTCGTAGGTGGGCCCGCCCGGGCTGCGCGTGCCGAGCCGGACCAGCGCGCCGGGCACCCGGGTGAGGTACCAGGCGAAGTCCTCCCCGCCCAGCGACTGCTCGGTGAGGACGACGGCGTCGGGCCCGATGACGTCCTTCGCCGCGGCGTCGATCGTGCGCACCGACCGCTCCTCGTTGACCACCGGCGGAATGCCCCGCTGGTAGTTCATGTCGATGTCGACGCCGTAGGGCGCGACGATCTGCACGGCCGAGTCCTGGACCACCTTCGCCGCACCCTGCCACGCCCGCCCGTCCAGCACCCGCAGCGTGCCGAGGAGGGTGCCCGATGCCGGGATCGCGTTGGCGGCCCGGCCGGCGTGGACCGCGCCCCAGGTGAGGTTGACGCCGGCGCGGGGGTCGAGCCGGCGCCCGAGCACCGCGGGAAGCTGGGTGATCAGCTGACCGAGCGCGAAGACGACGTCGCCGGTCAGGTGCGGTCGGGAGGTGTGCCCGCCGTTGGAGGTCAGGGTGATGGCGATGGTGTCCGAGGCAGCCGTGATGGGCCCGATGCGGGAGCCGATGTGGCCGACGTCGACCCGCGGGTCGCAGTGCAGGGCGTAGATCTGCTCGACGCCGTCCAGCGCACCTTGGTCGATCGTGGTCTCCGCCCCGCTGGGCTGGACCTCCTCGGCGGGCTGGAAGATGCACCGCACGCCGGCGCGGAGCTCGCCGGCGTCGTCGAGCTGCTTGAGCGCCAGGGCGGCACCGAGCAGGGCGGTGGTGTGGACGTCGTGCCCGCAGGCGTGCGCGACGCCCTCGCGCCTGGACGCGAACGGCAGGCCGGAGGACTCGACCACGGGCAGGGCGTCGAGGTCGGCGCGCAGGCCGATGCGCCGTCGACCGCGACCGCGGGGGTCGGTGCCGACGTTCACGCCGAGCCCGGTGCCCTCGAGAAGTCGCGGTTCCAGCCCGGCCGCCCGCAGCCGCTCGGCGAC
This sequence comes from Georgenia sp., assembly GCF_054605595.1. Taxonomy (NCBI): domain Bacteria; kingdom Bacillati; phylum Actinomycetota; class Actinomycetes; order Allobogoriellales; family Allobogoriellaceae; genus Georgenia; species Georgenia sp. The sequence continues at coordinate 5,377 of NZ_JBTSDU010000049.1, forward strand.
GCGACGGGTGGTCTCGTGCTCCATCCGGCTCGGCTCCGGGTGGGTGTGCAGCTGCCGGCGGAACTCGACGAGCTCGGGCTCGAGCGCACCCACGATCGCGTTGATGCGTGCGGCGACGGCGGAACGTTCCGGGGTGGTGCCGCTTCGCTGCGGGGCCGAGGGACTGGTCTGCACAGATTTGACCCTAGTCCCGAGGTGGGCACCCTGCTCGCGCCGGGCCGCAACGTTGCCGCGGTGGCCGCGGTGGCCGCGGTGGCCGCGGTGGCCGACGGTCAGAGCAGCTCGGACCGACCCTCGGTGCTCAGGCGGTCCACCAGCGCCTTGACCTGCTGCGCGTGCTCCCGGGTGGTGACCAGGAGGGCGTCCGGGGTGTCGACCACCACGATGCCCGGCACGCCCAGCACCGCGACGGTGCGCCCGCCCGGGACGACGAGGGCGCCGGCGCTGCCGATGGCGAGCACCTGGGCCGGGTCGCCGAGCACGCGGGGGGCTTCGTCGGCGGCGTCGGCGGGCGGGGTCGCGAGCTGGTCGGCGAGGGAGGCGAAGTCGCCGATGTCGTCCCAGCCCAGCGCGGCGGGCACGACGGCGACGCCGCCCGCCGCGGCGACTGGCTCCGCGATCGCGTGGTCGATGGCGATCTTCTCCAGCGTCGGCCACACCCGCTCAAGGACCTCGCCCCGGGCGGCGGTGTCCCACGCTCGGGCGATCTTCAGGACGCCGTCGTGCAGCGCCGGCCGCTCGGCACCGAGGTGGTCGAGGAGGATGTCGGCGCGGGCCACGAACATGCCCGCGTTCCATCGGTACTCGCCGGTGGCCAGGTAGGCGGCGGCGGTGGCGGCGTCGGGCTTCTCGGTGAAACCGAGCACGCGGCGGGCGGTGGGGGCGGCCGCCGCGTCCAGGACGCCCGCGGCGCCGAGCGGCTCGCCGGCGTGGATGTAGCCGAACGCCGTCGACGGGCGGTCCGCCTCGATGCCGATCGTGACCACGAACCCGGCCGCGGCGACGGTGACCGCCTCGCGCACGGCTCGCTCGAACGCCGCGGTGTCGGCGATGACGTGGTCGGCGGGGAACGAGCCGACGATCACGTCCCCGTGCCGCTCGCGCAGCACCGCGGCCGCCAGGGCGATGGCCGCCATGGAGTCCCGCGGGCTCGGCTCACCGAGGACGTCCCGCTCGGTCAGCTCGGGGAGCTGGGCGCGCACCGCGGCCTGGTGTTTCTGGCCGGTGACGACGGTGATGCCGCCGGTGAGCGGGCGCAGCCGGTCGACGGTCTGCTGCAGCAGGCTGCGGCCGGCACCGGTGAGATCGAGCAGGAACTTCGGGGTGTTGCGGCGCGAGAGCGGCCACAGGCGGGTGCCGGCGCCGCCGGCCGGGATGATGGCGTGGAACGCCGGCAGGTCGGACATGTGGCCAACTCTAGGGAGCGCGTCGGCCGGCCGGCGGCCACCCGCTCAGGTGCGGTGCTCGGGTGGGCGCTCGGGTGCGGCCGCTCGGGTGCGGCCGGCTCGGGCCCGCGTGCTCAGGTACGCGCGCTCGGGTGCGGCGCGCTCAGGTGCGGCGTGCTCCGGCGGCGTATCGTTCCCGTGCCCGGTCGAGCCGGCGTTCGAGGCGCGCGATCCGCCGCCGGTGGTACCGGCCGCGCAGGCCGCCCCACACGGGCGGCGCGGGCTCGGGCTCGTAGTGCGGGTTGAGCGTCTCGTCGGGCGAGATCGCACCGGTGATCGGCTGGTAGCGCCACTCCAGGGTGGCCGGGTCGGACATGGTGACGAAGTTCGGCCGCTCGCCCAGGTGCACCTCCTCGGCGGCGCCGGGCCTGGCGGGTGCCGGCGGGTTCGCCGTCCACGCCGCGACCATCAGCACCACGCGGGCGAGCAGGTTCACCCACAGCAGCAGCGTGGCGATGGCCGCGAACGAGGCGAGCAGGGGGTTGTCCACCGCGCCGACCGCCGACGTCCCGAGCTGGCGCAGCACCCCGGACGCGACGGCACCGAGCAGGGCACCGAGGAACAGGTCCTTGCGCAGCGGCCGGGCGCCGGCGGTGACGCGGAAGAGCATGACCAGCACCGCCCAGTCGACCGCGAGCGCGGTGCCGAGGCCGAGGGCGCGGACGAACCAGCCGGCGACGGCGCCCTCGACCCCCAGGAAGGCCAGCGCCTGCTCCGCCAGGGTGCCGCCGACGAGGCCGAGCACCGCCGACGCGAGGACGCCCAGGGCGAGGGCGAGGAAGCCGGCCAGGTCGCGCGCCCGGCCGGTCAGGGGGTTCTCCGGCGGGGCGACGATGCCGAACATCGCCCGGATCGAGTTCTTCAGGCCGGCCATGACCGACAGTGCGGTCCAGAGCAGGATGGCGCCGGCGAGGACGCTGCCGGGGTTCAGCGCCGTGTCGAGCAGGAGGGCGTCCGGCTTGAGGAGGCCGCCGGAGCCGTCGTCGATGATGCCGGGCAGGGCGGCGTCGACGGCGTCCAGCACCGTCTGCCGCAGTGCGGCGTGACCGCCGAGCACGGCCATGAAGGCGGTGTAGGCGATCGTGAGCGCCGCGGCGATGGAGAAGAGCGCGGAGTAGGCGATCCCGCCGGCGAGCAGCCCGCCGCGGGCGACGCCGTAGCGGGCCAGCGCACGGCCGACCCGGGTCCGCTGGACCCGGGCGACGAGGGCTCGCACCCGGGCGAGCAGGCCCGTGGCGCGGCCGGCGCGTCCCGGCCCCCGTTCGGTGGGGCGCCGCGGCACCCTCGTGCCCTGCTGCGCCATGCCGCTCACGCTCTCGAGCGCGGCTGGTGGGCGACGTGGCGGCCGGACAGCGGTGCGCGCGCGATCACGCGCCACATCCCGTCGTCGCCGTGCTCGTACAGGCGCATGCTGCCGGCGGCGTAGGTGCCGTGGAAGTCCGCCATGAGCCTGGCCGCCTCGTCGAGGCGGGCGTCCTCGACCTCGTGCGCGAGCGTGATGTGCGGGACGTACGGGAAGTGGAGGTCCTGCGCCAGCAGCCCCGCGCGCACCTCCTGCTCCAGCGCGGCGCACTCCTCGAGGCCCTGCTCGACCCGGACGAAGACCACCGGGCTCACGGGCCGGAAGGTGTCCGTCCCGCGCATCGCGACGACGAACGGGCCGTGCCGGGCGGCGACGTCGTGGAGGTGGGCGACGACGTCGTCGACCTGATCGGGCTCGATGACGGTCGGGGGCAGGAGGGTGATGTGCGGGGGGATGAGGTGCGCCAGCGGGTCACGCATGCGCGCCCGCACCGCCTGGATGTAGGCGGAGTAGGGCTCGGGGATCTTGAGCGTGACGCCGATGCGCACCTGGTCGCCCACGCGCTCGGGCAGGCGCATCAACGCACCTCCGGGGCTCGTCGCCCGGGGACACGCGACATTGGTTGCACCCGGACATCTTGGCAGGTCCCCGTACCGGCCGAACAGCCGCCCCGGCGGCGACCTCCGCAACTGGTGCACATACCTCATTGTTTGGTCATGTTCGATTCTGTTTGGATTGGGTAGCATGTGTGCATGACACTCTCCCCCGATGCCACCGGGCCGCTGCTGGCCCGGCAACGGCAGGACCACATCCTCGCCCAGGTCGCCGAGCACGGTGGTGTCCGGGTCGCCGAGGTCGTCGAGATCCTCGGCGTCTCCGAGATGACGGTGCGCCGCGACATCACCGACCTCGTCGCGCGCGGGCTCGTGGACCGCGTGCACGGGGGCGCCGTCGCCCCGGCCGGCGCCGCGATGGAGCCGTCGTTCCGTACCAAGGCCGTCCAGCACACCCGGGGGAAGGCGGCCATCGGTGCGCTCGCCGCGGCCCGCGTCCGCCCCGGCGACTCGCTGGCGCTGACCGGAGGCACCACGACCCTGGCCGTCGCCCAGGCCCTGCTGACGCTGCCGCACCTGGCCACACTGACGATCATCACCAACTCCCTGCCGGCCGCGCGGGTGCTGCACGACGCCGTCGACCGGGCCCGGGCCGAGTCCCGGCCCGCCCCGACCGTGCTGCTCACCGGCGGGGAGCGGACCCGTTCCGACGCCCTGGTGGGCCCGTTCGCCGTCGACGCGCTGCGCTCGCTGCGGGTCGAGTGGGCGTTCCTCGGCGCACACGGCTTCGACCCGGAGATCGGCCTGATGACGCCGAACATCTCCGAGGCGGCCACCAACGCCGCGATGATCGCCTGCGCACGCACACCCGTCGCCGTCCTCGACGCGTCCAAGTGGGGCGTGCTCGGCCTCCGCACGTTCTGCCCGGTCCAGGAGGTCGGCGTGCTGGTCACGGACCTGCCGCCGGACGAGGCGACGCTCGCCGCCGTCGAGCGCCACGGCATCGACCTCCAGGTCGCCTGGCCGGCCGGCGGCCCCGACGGTGGTGCCGGGGCCGGTTCCGACGTCGGTTCCGGCGGTGCCCGATGACCGCCCCGAAGGCCCACGCCGTCGCCCGCACCAGCATGCGGATGGCGGACGGGCGCGAGCTGATCTACTTCGACGACTCCGAACCGTACGTCTCCGGGGGCGCGACCCGCCGCCTGGACGACCCCCGCCCACTGCCGGACCGGTTCGCCGACGTCGTCGGCGAGGACGGCGTGGCCCGGCCGGTGACGGCGCCGCAGATGCGCTTCGACGTCCTCACCGGCGAGTGGGTCCCGATGGCCACGCACCGGATGGCCCGCACGCACCTGCCCCCGGCGGACGCGAACCCGCTCGCCCCGGCCCAGCCCGGCGCCGCGTACTCCGACGGGGAGATCCCGGACACGGACTACGACGTCGTCGTCTTCGAGAACCGCTTCCCCGCCCTGCTGCGGGTGCCGGGCGTCCCGGAGGAGACGACGTTCCTCGACGGAGAGAAGCTGTGGCCGACGCGACCGGCGTCGGGCCGGTGCGAGGTGATCTGCTTCTCGTCCGACTCCACCGCATCCCTGGCGGATGTCGGCGTGGCCCGGATGCGCACCGTCATCGCGGCGTGGGCGGACCGGACGGCCGAGCTCTCCGCGCTGCCCGGCATCGAGCAGGTGTTCTGCTTCGAGAACCGTGGCGAGGAGATCGGGGTGACGCTGCACCACCCGCACGGTCAGATCTACGCGTACCCCTACCTCCCCCCGCGCACCGAGGTGATGCTGCGCCAGGCCCGCGCGCACCGGCAGCAGACCGGGCGGAACCTGCTGCGCGACGTGCTCGACGCCGAGCTGCGCTCCGGGCGGCGCGTGGTCGCCGAGAGCGAGCACTGGGTGGCGTACGTGCCGGCCGCGGCGCGCTGGCCCGTCGAGGTCCACCTCGCCCCGCGCCGGGACGTGCCGGACCTGCCCGCCCTGGACGACGCCGAGCGTGCCGATCTCGCGACGATCTACCTCCGGCTGCTGCGCGCCGGCGATCGGTTCTTCGCGCACCCGGCCGGCTCGCCGCGGGCCGGCGAGCCGGTCCGGCTGCCGTACATCGCCGCCTGGCACCAGGCGCCGGTGGGGGCGGGGCGCGACGAGCTGCGCCTCCACCTGCAGCTGTTCTCCATCCGGCGCGCCCCGGACAAGCTGAAGTACCTCGCCGGGTCGGAGTCGGGCATGGGGGCGTGGATCTCGGACACGACGCCGGAGCGGATCGCCGACCGGTGGCGCGAGGTGATGGGTTCGTGAGCGCGGCGGGGGCGGCCGGTGGGGCCGTACCCGGGCCGGGGACGCCGGAGGCGGGGACGGGGGCGCCGGGGGCGGGGACGGGGGCGCCGGGGGCGGGGCCGCCCGCGCTGCTCGCCCCGTGGCCCGACGCGGACGGCGCCGCCCGCGTGCGCGGGCTCTTCGTCCGGGCGTTCGGCACCGAACCGGACGGCGTCTGGGCGGCGCCCGGGCGCGTGAACCTCGTGGGCGAGCACACCGACTACAACGACGGTCTCTGCCTGCCGATCGCGCTGCCGCACCGCACGTTCGTCGCGGTGCGGGCCCGCCAGGACCGGCTGATGCGGCTCGTCAGTGCGCAGGACGGCGGCGCGGCGGCGGGTCCAAGCGCCACGGTCCCCGACGACGGTGCCTCCGGCGGCGCGGCGGTGCCGGTCGTCGAGCTCGACCTGGGCGTCGTCGGGCCGGTCGGCGGGCCGGGCGAGGTCCGGGGCTGGCCCGCCTACGCGGTCGGTGTCGCGTGGGCGATCGAGCAGGCGGGCCTCGGCCGGCTGCCGGGCTTCGACGTCGCCGTGGACTCCTGCGTGCCGCTGGGCGCGGGGCTGAGCTCGTCGGCGGCGCTCGAGTGCGCCGTCGCAGTCGCGCTGGACGACGTCGCCCGGCTCGGCCTGGGCGCGGACGACGCCGGCCGGGCGCGGCTGGCGACGGCGTGCGTGCGGGCGGAGAACGAGGTCGCGGGTGCGCCGACGGGCGGGATGGACCAGGCCGCGTCGCTGCGGGCGACCGCGGGGCACGCGCTGCTGCTGGACACCCGGGACGGGGGGATCGAGCAGGTCCCGCTGGACCTGGCGGCCGCCGGGCTGGTGCTGCTGGTGATCGACACCCGCGCCGAGCACCGGCTGGTCGACGGGCAGTACGCACGGCGCCGGCAGGTGTGCGAGGACGCCGCCCGGGCGCTCGGGGTCGCGTCGCTGCGGGTGGTGGCCGACGACGTCGACGGCCAGGAGACGACGATCGACGAGGTGCTGGCCCGGCTGCCCGACCTCGAGCAGCGGCGCCGGGTGCGGCACGTGGTCACCGAGATCGAGCGGGTGCGGTCCCTCGTGGCACAGCTGGACACCGGGGGTCGTGTGCCCGGGGGCATCCCGGCCGCGGGCGAACCCGGGGGCGTCCCGGCCGCGGGCGAACCCGGGGGCGACGCGACCGCGAGCGAACCCGGGGGCGACGCGACCGCGAGCGAACCGGGCGGCGCACCTGCGCTCGGCGGCTGGTCGCTGCAGCGGGTCGCGGAGACTCTCGACGCCTCGCACGAGTCGCTGCGCCTCGACTACGAGGTCTCCTCGCTCGAGCTGGACGTGGCGGTGGCCGCTGCCCGCGGCGCCGGCGCGCACGGCGCCCGGATGACCGGTGGCGGGTTCGGCGGGTCGGCCATCGCGCTGGTCGACGCCGAGTCCGCGAGGGCGGTCATGACGGCCGTGACGTCGGCGTTCGCCGAGGCCGGTCTCGGCGCGCCCGCGTTCCTGCTCGCCGATGCCGCCGGGCCGGCGGGACGAGTGAGCTGAGGCCCGGACGCTCAGACGTCGTAGGTGACGACCACCGGCGCGTGGTCGGAGAAGCGCTGGTCGTAGGCCGGTGCCCGGTCGACGGCGGCGGAGGTCGACCGCTCGGCCGCCCCGGCGGAGGCGAACTGGTAGTCGATGCGCCAGCCCGCATCGTTGTCGAACGCCTTGCCGCGCCAGGACCACCAGGTGTACGGCCCGGGGACGGCTCCGACGTGGCGGCGCGCGACGTCCACGTACCCCAGGTCACCGGTCCACCGGTCCAGGTAGGCGATCTCCTCGTCGAGCACGCCGGCGACCCGGTTGTGGTTGGGCTTCCAGTTCTTGATGTCGAGCTCGGTGTGGACGATGTTCATGTCTCCGCCCACGACCACCTCCCGCTCGCCGGCGCGGGACTGGGCCGCCAGCTCGTCCAGGCGGGCCGTGACCTTCTCGAGGTGGGCGTACTTGGCGTCCATCGACGGCGTCTTCGCCGTGCCGGAGTGGACGTAGACGGACGCGACGGTCACCGGCTTGTCCGTGCCGGGGACCTCGAGATCCATCTCCACCCAGCGGCCGGTGTCCACGGGCGGTTCGCCGTCGCCCAGGCCCACGCGCACCGCCGACGCCGGCAGGCGCGACGCGACCGCGACGCCCGCGCGACCCTTGATGTCGGAGGCCTGGTGCGCGATGTGCCAGCCCGGTCCGAGGTGGTCGGCCAGGACGGCGTCGTCGGCACGGACCTCCTGCAGGAGGAGCACGTCGGGGCGACGGTGCTCGATCCAGGCGGCCATGCCGCGCCGGAAGGCGGCACGGATGCCGTTGACGTTGACGGTGGCGATGGTGAACACGGGACCGATCATCGCCGATGCCGCCGACATCGCCCCAATCCGGCCCATCCGGCCCGGCCGCCAGCACCCCCGACGGCGCACCCGCGGGGGCGCCGGCCGGTGTGCCGTCGGGTCGGTTCAGGTCTGCGCGGCGATCCGCTCCGCGGTGTCGACGACGTTGGCGAGCAGCATGGCGCGCGTCATCGGGCCGACCCCGCCCGGGTTGGGCGAGAGCCACCCGGCGACGTCCGCCACGCCGTCGGCCACGTCTCCGCGCAGCCTGGCCTTGCCGGTCTCCGGATCCACGGAGCGGGAGACCCCGACGTCGAGCACGATCGCCCCGGGCTTGACCATGTCCGCCGTGACGATGCCGGGTTGCCCCGCGGCCGCGACGACGACGTCGGCCTGGCGCACGTGCCTGGCCAGGTCCCGGGTGCCGGTGTGGGTGAGCGTGACGGTGGCGTTGACGTCCTTGCGGGTGAGCAGCAGCCCGATGCTGCGCCCCACGGTGGTGCCGCGACCGATCACGCACACCTCCTGGCCCGCCAGGTCCAGGCCGTACCGGGCGACGAGCTCGAGCACCGCGCGCGGCGTGCACGGCAGCGGCGAGGTGACCGGCTCCTTCACCCGCAGCACGAGCCGGCCGAGGTTCGTGGGGTGCAGGCCGTCGGCGTCCTTGGCCGGGTCGATCATCTCCAGGATCGCGTTGGTGTCGATCCCGCGCGGCAGCGGCAGCTGCACGATGTACCCCGTGCACGCCGGGTCGGCGTTCAGGCGCGCGACGGCGGCCTCGATGTCGGCCTGGCCGGCGTCGGCGGGCAGGTCCTCGCGCAGGGAGGCGATGCCGACCTCGGCGCAGTCGCAGTGCTTGCCCGCCACGTACACCGTGGAGCCCGGGTCCTCCCCCACCAGCACGGTGCCGAGCCCGGGGACGATGCCGCGGGCCGCGAGCGCCGCCACCCGCTCGGCCAGCTCGGCCTTGATGGCGGCGGCGGTGGCCTTGCCGTCCAGGATCCGGGCGGTCACTGCTGCAGGCCCGGGTACAGCGGGAACGCCTCGGTCAGCGTGCGCACGCGCGCCCGGAGGGCCTCGACGTCGGCGCCGGCGCCCTGGACCAGGGCGGTGGCGATGATGTCCGCGACCTCGCGGAACTCGGTCTCCCCGAAGCCGCGGGTGGCGAGCGCCGGGGTGCCGATGCGCAGGCCGGAGGTCACGCGCGCCGGGCGCGGGTCGAACGGGACCGCGTTGCGGTTGACGGTGATGCCGGCGGCCTGGAGGAGGTCCTCCGCCTGCTGGCCGTCGAGCGCGGAGTTGCGCAGGTCGACCAGGACGAGGTGGACGTCGGTGCCGCCGGTGACGAGGGAGACCCCGGCGTCGGCGACGTCCTGGGCGAGCAGACGCTCGGCGAAGAGCCGCGCACCGGTGAGGGTGCGCTCCTGGCGGTCCTTGAACTCCGCCCCCGCGGCGATCTTGAAGGCGACTGCCTTGGCGGCGATGACGTGCATGAGCGGGCCGCCCTGCTGGCCGGGGAAGACGGCGGAGTCGAGCTTCTTGCCGAAGGTCGCCTTGTCGCGCGTGAGCAGGAAGCCCGAGCGGGGGCCGCCGAGGGTCTTGTGCACGGTGGAGGAGACGACGTCGGAGTGGGGCACCGGGTTCGGGTGCAGGCCCGCGGCGACCAGCCCGGCGAAGTGGGCCATGTCCGTCCACAGGTAGGCGCCGACCTCGTCGGCGATCTCGCGGAACGCCGCGAAGTCGAGCTGGCGGGGGTAGGCGGACCAGCCGGCGATGATGACCTTCGGGCGGTGCTCGAGGGCCTGGGCGCGCACGGCGTCCATCTCGATGCGGTGGGTGCGCTCCGCCACCCCGTAGGCGGCGACGTCGTAGAGCTTGCCGGAGAAGTTGATCTTCATGCCGTGCGTGAGGTGCCCGCCGTGGGGCAGCGCCAGGCCGAGGATCTTGTCGCCGGGGTTGATGAGCGCGTGCAGGACGGCGGCGTTGGCCTGGGCGCCGGAGTGCGGCTGGACGTTGGCGTGCTCGGCGCCGAACAGCGCCATGGCCCGCTCGATGGCGAGGCTCTCCGCGATGTCGACCTGCTCGCAGCCGCCGTAGTAGCGCTTGCCGGGGTAGCCCTCGGCGTACTTGTTGGTGAGTACGGAGCCCTGCGCCTGCAGCACGGCCCGCGGGACGAAGTTCTCGGACGCGATCATCTCCAGCGTGTGGCGCTGGCGCTCCAACTCGCCGTCGAGAACGGCGGCGATCTCGGGGTCGAGCTCGGCCAGCGACTGGTTCGCCACGGGGGTGGTCTGGCTCATCGTTCCTCCTGTCGTCACGCACACGAGCATGCGCGTGCACTCGGTGTGGTGACTCTTGGCCCAGGCGGACGACCTCGAATCGAGTCCTTCACGTCGCTCCCCGGTGGTGGCCCACCTCAGGCGCCAGTCGCGACGGTTGGAGGGTATCAACTCCGGGACGGGTGGTGACAGTGCGCTCCGGACCGGTGGCGAACGGGTGGCGACAGTGCGGCCGGGTCGGTGGTGACAGTGCGCTCCGGGACGGGTGGCGAACGGGTGGCGACAGTGCGACCGGGTCGCGACGACCGACCCGGTGCGGCGGTGCGGTGACTCAGATCGCCGCCGCGGGCTCTTCCTGCTCCGGGTCGTCCTCGCCGAGGATGCGGCGCAGGTAGGCGTAGGTGAGGTCCCCGGTGTGCTGGTCGAACTGGTGCTCGTAGCCGTTCTGGGCGTACATCGCCAGATTCTGCTTGGAGTCCTGGCCGGTGAAGACCCAGACCTCCTTGGTCTGCTCCGGCAGGTACTGGAGCACCTGCATGAGGAGCTGGGTGCCGATGCCCTTGCCCTGCAGGTCCGGCACGACGGCGAGCCGACCCAGGGTGGCCCGCTCCGCCTCGAGCTCGACCCTGATGGAGCCGACCAGCCGGTGGCCGAGCCACGCACCGATCGTGACGACGTCGGTCCGGCCGAGGTCCTCGATCAGCTCGGTCAGCGACTGGGTCAGCGCGGGCAGGTGCGGATCGCCGTAGAGCTGGGCCTCGGTCACGAATGCGGCGCGCCGCACCGTGAGCAGCTCGCCGGCCTCGTCCGCAGTGAGGAGGTCGAACCTGACGTCGTCCATGGGGCCAGTCTCGCATCCATGACGGGCGGACGTCGCCAGGCGTCCACCCGCGTGCCGGGGGGCGAGCGCGTGCCGCTGGGCGGGCACAGCACCGGGCGGGCCGGGACGACTAGGCTCCGGCGGGTGACCGTCCAGCACCCTCCCGTCCAGCCCGCCGTCCTGCCCGGCGAGCCGGATGCCACCAGCCACCTCGTCCTCGCGCTGGTGTGTCCCGACCGGCCCGGGATCGTGCACGCCGTCTCCGGCGTGCTCGCTCAGCACGGTGGCAACATCACCGAGTCCCAGCAGTTCGGCGACCCGTCCACCGGCCTGTTCTTCATGCGCGTCCAGGTGGAGACCGCCGCCCCGCGCGACGAGATACGTGCCGCGCTCACCGAGATCGGCGGCGAGTTCGAGATGGACTTCGTCCTGGACGAGGTCGGGCGCCCCATCCGCACGGTCATCATGGCGTCGAAGGACCCACACTGCCTGGTCGACCTGCTCTTCCGCCAGCGTTCGCAGGGCCTGCCGGTCGAGATCGTCGGTGTGGTGGCCAACCACCCGGACCTGGCACCGATCGCCGAGTTCTACGGCGTGCCCTTCCACCACCTCCCCGTCACCCGGGACAACAAGGCCGAGGCCGAGGCCGCGCTGCTGGAGCTGGTACGCGAGCAGGACGTCGAGCTCGTCGTGCTCGCCCGGTACATGCAGATCCTCTCGGACCCGCTGTGCCGGGCACTGTCGGGACGGATCATCAACATCCACCACTCCTTCCTGCCGAGCTTCAAGGGAGCCCGCCCCTACGCCCAGGCACACGCCCGCGGCGTGAAGCTCATCGGTGCGACCGCCCACTACGTCACCGCCGACCTCGACGAGGGGCCGATCATCGAGCAGGACGTCGAACGCGTCACGCACGCCGAGGACGTCGCCGAGATGGTGGCGCGCGGCCAGGACGTGGAACGACGGGTGCTCGCCCGCGCCGTGCGGTGGCACGCCGAGCACCGCGTGCTCATGGACGGGCTGCGCACCGTCGTCTTCTCCTGAGGCGCCTCTCCTCAGGCACGTCGGGTGACACCTGGCAGTCACCGGCCTGAACCCCGCCCACCCGGGGCGTCGGGTGACACCTGGCAGTCACCCGGCCTGAACCCCGCCCACCCGGGGCGTCGGGTCGTCCCAGCCCTGAGCCCTGCGCACCCGGAGCGTCGGGTGGCGCCTGGCAGTCACCGGCCTGAACCCGCCCACCCGCAGCGCCGGGTCACGGTGGGCCGCGACATACAAACACTTCGTGCTTTCCGGCGCCCGCGCTATGCTTCTTATCTCCAACGTTGGAGATATCGAGGGGAAGCCCATGGATCGCACAGACTCGATCACGGCGCCCTCCGCCAAGGGTAGTGACCGGACTCGACGTGGAGTCCTGCGACTGCTGGCGGAGCGTGGTCCGCTCTCCCGCGCCGCCATCGCGCGCGAGCTCGCCGTCTCCCCCACCACGGCGTCCAACGCCGTCGCCGTCCTCATCGACGCCGGCATGATCGAGGACGAGGCCCCGACGAACGGCATCCAGCCGGACCCGAACGGTCGCGGACGCGGCCGCCCCGCCCGCCGGGTCACCCTCAGCGGGGGTCGCGGGACCGTGGCGGGCATCGACGTCGGACGCACGCACCTGCTCGTCGCGGTGGCCGGCCGGGACGGGACCGTGCTGGCCGAGCGTGAGGTGCCGCTGCCGCTCGGCCACGTCGGCACGGATACGGTCACGCTCGCCCTGCAGACGCTCGGCGACCTGCTCGGCAAGACCTCCGAGCACGGCCGGCTCGTCAGCGTCGGCGTGGGGCTGCCCGGTCCGCTCGAACGGAACACGAACACGGTCGGCTCCGGGACGATCCTGCCGGAATGGGTCGGGTTCGACGTCGTGACACAGCTCCGGGACCAGCTCGGCGTGCCCGTCAGCGTCGACAACGACGCCAACCTCGGCATGCTCGCCGAGGCGCGGTGGGGTGCGGCCCGCGGCGTGAGCGACGCCGCCTACGTCAAGATCTCCACCGGCATCGGCAGCGGGCTGCTGATCGGCGGTCGGCTGCACCGCGGGGCCGGTGGCACGGCGGGCGAGGTGGGCCACAGCCCGGTCGACCCCGACGGCGTCGTGTGCCGGTGCGGCAACCGCGGGTGCCTCGAGACCGTCGCCGCGGTCCCCGCCGTGCTCGCCATGCTCCGCCCGACGTTCGGCCCGGACATCACGCTCGAGCGCGTCTTCACCGCGGCGCGCGCCGGCGACGCCGCGTCCCGGCGCATGATCGAGGACGTCGGGCACAGCATCGGCCGGGGGGTCGGCCTGCTCTGCAACATCGTCGACCCCGAGCTGGTGCTGCTGGGTGGCCCGCTCGTGGCGGCCGGTACCCCGTTCTTCGACGCCGTCCGCGCGGCGCTGCGCCGGGCCGCGATCCCGTCCGTGTGGCCCCGCGTGCGCGTGGAACCCGCGGCTCTCGGCGCCCGGACGATCGCGCTCGGGGCGGTCGCCCTCGCGCTGGAGCACGCGCCCGACCTCGCCGAGACCCCTTCCTGAGACACCGCCCGAC
>NZ_JBTSDU010000050.1:0-18731 GCF_054605595.1 Georgenia sp.
GCTCCAAGAAGGGCCAGACCGTCGGATCCGGGGGGCAGCGCCGTCGTGCGCTCGAGGGCAAGGGCCCCACACCCAAGGCGACCGAGCGGCCGTACCACCCGGCCGCCAAGCGCAAGGCCGCATCGGAGAAGGCGGTGGACAAGAAGAAGACCGCCGGCACCGGACGCCGCGAGGCCGGTCCGGACCAGCACATCGACTCCGGCCGCACCGCCGCCCGTTCGGCCGCGGCCACCGAGCGGATCCGCATCACCCTCGGCGTCGGCGCCGACCACGAGGTCATCGCCGGCCGGAACCCGGTCGCCGAGGCCGTGCGTGCGGGCATCCCACTCACCAAGGTGTTCCTGGCGGGGAACATGGCCGCGGACGAACGCGTCGCCGAGGTGGTCCGCACCGCGACCGCGCTGGGCACCCCGCTGATCGAGGTGGCCCGTGCCGACCTGGACCGCCTCACCGACGGCGCCGCCCACCAGGGCGTCGCCATCGAGGTCCCGCCGTACGCGTACCGCGACGTCGCCGACCTGCTGGCCCGCGCCGAGCGGGCCGGGCACCGGCCCCTGATCGTCGCCCTGGACGGCGTCACCGACCCGCACAACCTCGGTGCCGTGCTGCGCAGCGCCGGTGCGTTCGGGGCCGACGGTCTCGTGCTGCCCGAGCGGCGCTCGGCGGGCGTGAACGCCACCGCCTGGAAGGTCTCCGCGGGGGCCGCCGCCCGGGTGCCCGTGGCGCATGCCACCAACCTGGTCCGGGCGCTGAAGGACCTGAAGGCGGCCGGCTGCTTCGTCGTCGGCCTCGACGGCGACGGTGCCGTGACCATCGGGGACCTCGAGCTCGCGACCGAGCCGCTCGTGCTGGTGACCGGGTCCGAGGGCCGGGGCCTGAGCCGGCTCGTGCGCGAGACGTGCGACGTCGTCGCCTCCATCCCCATCGCGGCGTCGGTGGAGTCGCTCAACGCGGCCGTCGCCACCGGCATCGCCCTCTACGAGGTCGCCCGCCATCGCGCCGCCCCCACCCCCGAGACCTGAGGAGGATGCGCCGTGAGTGAGAACTGGACCCGCACCGAGGGTGTGGTGGTCGCCGCCGAGCTCGACCCGCAAGCCGTCGTCGCGCACCTGGCCGGCGGCGACGTCGTCGCCCGCCTGGAGTGGTACCCCGGCACCGAGCAGCTGCTCTCGGTCTCGGTGCTCTCCGACGGCGAGCACCGCGTCGCGATCGCACCGGCCGGTGCCGCGGGCGTGACGCCCGGCCCGACCCTCGCGGAACTCGCCGACGACCTCGCCACCACGTTCGATGCCGACGTCCTCATGGAGGGCGTCCACGTCGAGGGCCAGGACACCGATGGCGACACTCCCGACTGGGCGGTGGTCGACGACCACGTCGGTAACGGGCCCGTCGACGCCCGCACCGTCGTCCTGACCTCGCTGGCCGCGCACCGGGTGCCGGTGCAGGCGAACCAGCTGCGCCGCACCGTCACCACGGCCCCGTGCACCGTCGGCGGCGCGCCGCGACGCCTGCTCATGACCACGGGAGACGGCGCGGAGCTGGGGGTGCTCGGCTGGGAGGAGGACGCCTACCCCGTGCTGCGCCTGCAGGTCGACGACGAGGACCGCACCGCCCTGCTGCTCGTCTCCCCCGAGAACGACGAGGACGAGGGCGAGGACGTCGTCCTGTTCAGCTGGTCGATGCGCAGCGAGCTCGTCCACGGCGACAGCGCCGCGAACGCCGCGGTGCGCGAGGTGGCCGAGCAGATCCTCGGCGACGGGATCGACGTCGCGGCCTTCGCGGCCGCGGTCCCCGGGGCAGACGCCGCCGCGGTGGCGGCGTCGTTGCGCGTGCACGGGGCTCAGGGGCTGGCGGCATTCGTCACCGCGCTGGGCCTGCCCGCCGCCGTCGTCGACGTCCTCGAGAGCAGGGCGGAGCCGGACTCGCTCCCGGACGCCGTCGTGCACGAGCCGGTGCCGGTCGCCGAACCGGTCGAGCCGACCCGGCCGACCCGGCCTGCGTGGCTGTCGAAGCCTGCCGGGTCGAAGGGTGCCGGGGCAAAGCCCGGCGAAGGTTCGAAGGGGGCCGGGGCAAAGCCTGCTGAGGCGAAGCCTGCTGAGGAGTCGAAGGGCGCTGGGGCGAAGGGTGCCGAGGCGAAGGGTGCTGAGGCGAAGCCTGCCGAGGAGTCGAAGGGCGCTGGGGCGAAGGGTGCCGAGGCGAAGGGTGCTGGGGCGAAGGGTGCCGAGGGGTCGAAGGGCGCTGGAGCGAAGGGTGCCGAGGCGAAGGGTGCCGAGGCGAAGGGTGCTGGGGCGAAGCCTGCTCGGTCGAAGGTGGCACGGTCGAAGGCCGGGCGGTCAAAGGTGGTCACGGGCGGGAAGGTGGACGACGGGGCCACACCGGCGGCAGGGCCAGAGGTCGCCGGCCCGGCGCCCGACGTCAAGGCCGCTCCTGACACCACCCCGCAGCCCGACGCCAAGCCGGCGCCCGACACCGGCCCGACACCCGACGCGAAGCCGGCACTGTCGGCCAAGGCGGTAGCGGAGGCCGCCAAGGCGGCGCTGGAGGAGCGGGCGGCGAAACCGCTGCCGGCGCTGACGCCCGGTCAGCAGAAGTGGGCGCTGCGGGCCACGCTGGCGGGGATCGGCACCGCTGCGGCCGGGGCAGCCGTGATCGCCGTCATCAAGGGAGCGACGAAGAGGTAACACTCTGGCCTGGGCGTCGGCCGGCTCTCACCCCAGCGTGGCTCGGGCTACGCGGTCTCGTCCGCGACACCCGTTCCACCTGCGGGGCTCGTCCGCGACGCGGCTCGGGCTACGCGGTCTCGTCCGCGATGCCGCCGTGGTGCAGGAAGGCGTGCTCGTCGGGCCGGTGGCGCAGCACGTTGTCCACGTAGGAGCGCACGGCCTCGGGCATGGGCACATCCCGCTCTTCCCGCTGGGACATGAACCAGCGATGCTCGAGCACCTCGTGGAAGATCTCCGCGGGCTCCAGCTTGCGGCGCAGATCCCGGGGCACGGCGCGCACGGTCGGTTCGAAGACCTCGTCGAGCCAGTCATGCGCCACGAATGTCAGGTCGTCGTTCTGCCGCTCGCGCTCGGCCCGGAAGGAGTCGAGGTCGTTGAGCATCCGCCGGGCCTGGTTCTCCTGCACGTCCAGGCCGGTCAGTCGCATGATCTGGCGGTGGAAGTGGCCCGCGTCGACCACCTTGGGCTGGATGGAGACGGTCGTGCCGCCCACGTCGGTGATGATCGCGAGCTCGCCGACGTCGTAGCCCAGATCGTTGAGCCGGTTGATCCGTTTGGCCACCCGCCAGCGCTGGTCGGAGTCGAAGGACTCCTCCCGGGTCAGCTCGGCCCAGAGGGAGTTGTAGCGCTCGACGATCTGGTTCCCGACGGCGATGGTGTCGACGTCCTCGTCGACCACCTCCCCGGCCTGAAGGTCCATGAGCTCACCGATGATGTTCGTGCGGGCGAGGTCGAGGTCGTAGTTCCGCTGCCCGGGGGTCAGGCTGGGGTGCAGTTCGCCCGTCTCGGCGTCGACGAGGTACGCGGCGAACGCGCCGGCGTCGCGCCGGAACAGCGTGTTCGACAGCGACACGTCGCCCCAGTAGAACCCGCTGAGGTGCAGGCGGACGAGCAGCACGGACAGGGCGTCGATGAGCCGGTCGGCGGTCTCGGGGCGCATGTACTGGCTGAACAGTGCCCGGTAGGGCAGCGAGTACTGCAGGTGCTCGGTGACGAGCGCGGAGTTCAGGGGCTCACCGTCGGGTGCCGTGCGGCCGGTGATGACCGCCATCGGTACGACGGACGGCGCCTCCAGGCGGCCCAGCGCGCGCAACTGCTCGTACTCGTGGTGGGCGACGGTCTCGCCGATCTCCTTCACCGCGACGACTCGGCCGGAGAGCTTCGCGAAGCGCACCACGTGGCGGGAGAGGCCGCGAGGCAGGGCGGCGAGGACCTCGGTCGGCCACTCCTCCAAGGGGATCTCCCACGGGAGGTCGAGCAGCGCGGGGTCGACCGTCGCGGCGGTGATCTGCAGCTGCTTGGCCATGGCGTCATCCTCCCAGGTCGGGCAGGGAAAAGGAGAAACAGGACAGGGGACGGCGGTGTGAGATGCCGAACGAGGGTCCCGGCGACGAATCCCGCCGCCGCGTCCGGGCGCCGGCTGATGGCTGTAACTCGGCGGCGCGCGACGAGCTGCAACGCGGTGACGAGCGGCTGGCTGCAACCCGGTGACGAGCGGCTGGCTGGAACGCGGTGACGAGCGGCTGGCTGGAACGCGGTGACGCGCGACGAAAGGGCGGGACCTGACGGCCCCGCCCTTCGTATCGCTCGGATGGTTCCCGGGCAGCCCGGGTGAGTTACTGCGGGAGGCGGTTGCCTGTCGCCGAGGAGAACACGTGCTGCTCGCCCGCACGGATGCGGGCGTGGACGACCGCGCCCTTCGCCGGCACGTCGCGTGGGTCGACGCGCACGATCACCTGGTCGGAGTCGTCGCCCGAGCCGAGGTGCTCGTTGAGCTCACGCGAGCCGGCGAGCTCGCCGTAGACGAACGCGTCCGAGCCGAGCTCCTCGACGAGGTTGACGGTGATCGGGATCGTGTTGGGCTCGCTCTCGGGGGCCCGGTCCAGCGACTCGGGCCGGAAACCCACGATGACCTTGCCGTTGTCGGCCGGCGTGAGCGCGTCGAGCGTGGTGCGGGAGAGCGGCACACGGGCCTCGCCCAGCACGGCCTCGCCGTCGTGGACCTTGAAGTCGCCGAGGTTCATGGCGGGAGAGCCGATGAAGCCGGCGACGAACACGTTGGCGGGGGTGTCGTACATATCGCGCGGGGTGCCGACCTGCTGGAGCACACCGTCCTTGAGGACCGCGATGCGGTCGCCCATCGTCAGGGCCTCGGTCTGGTCGTGGGTGACGTAGACCGTGGTGACGCCGAGGCGGCGCTGCAGCGAGGCGATCTGCGTGCGGGTCTGCACGCGCAGCTTCGCGTCGAGGTTGGACAGCGGCTCGTCCATGAGGAACACGCGTGGCTGGCGGACGATCGCGCGGCCCATCGCCACCCGCTGACGCTGACCACCGGAGAGCGCCTTCGGCTTGCGCTGGAGGTACTCGCTCAGGTCCAGGATCTTCGCGGCCTCCTTCACCCGCTGCTCGATCTCCGCCTTCGGCTTGCCGGCGATCTTGAGCGCGAAGCCCATGTTGTCCGCGACGGACATGTGGGGGTAGAGGGCGTAGTTCTGGAAGACCATGGCGATGTCACGGTCCTTGGGCTGGATGTCGGTGACGTCGCGCTCGCCGATGAAGATGCGCCCGGCGTTGACGTCCTCCAGCCCGGCAAGCATCCGTAGGGCGGTGGACTTCCCGGAGCCGGACGGGCCCACGAGGACGAGGAACTCGCCGTCGGAGATCTCGAGATCCAGGGCGTCGACCGCGGGGCGATCGCCGCCGGGGTAGGTCCTGGTGGCCTTGTCGAAGGTGACGGTAGCCATGTGATGCACACTCCTTCACCGGCAGGTACGTGCCGGACGATCCGTAGTAAAGGCGTCAGCTCGTGTCCGCTCTGACACAGAAGATGACGCGACCGACTTCGGCCGCGACACCGTCCGTTGTCATCTTGTCACACGTGCCTGCTCATGCAACCCCCGTACCAGCAGCCCGGGGAGAGGTCCCCACCGCGGCGGAGCGCCGGTGTCATGCCAGGTCGGCCCGCAGCTCGGCCAGGCGCACCAGCACGGCGGAGAACTCGTCCGGGTCGGCCACCCGGTAGGCGGCGCCGGTGTGGCCGTCGCCCACCTTGATGCTGACGTCACCCTCGCCGAGGACGGCGAATGCGTCCTCGTCGGTGGTGTCGTCCCCCGCATACAGGACGGCGTCGGAGCCGAGCTCGGTGCGGAGCCGGACCAGGGCGTCGCCCTTCGTCACCGTGAGCACGGCCATCTCCACCACCTCCTTACCCACGACGACGTGCACGCCCTCCCGCGCGGCCGGTCCGGCGAGCGTGGCCGCGGTGAGCCGGGCGGCGTCCTCCCGCGAGGCCCGCCGGGTGTGCAGGACGGCGGCCGCGGGCTTGGCCTGCACCCAGGCACCCTCACCGCCGGCGGCGATCTCCTCGGTCTCCCGGATCAGCACGGCGCGCAGCGAGGCCTGCTCCTCGGTGAGGTCCACGGGGTCGGCCCGGAGCACGCGCCGGCCGTCGGGGGAGAACACGATGGTGCCCCACTGGGCGCCATGGCTGCCGATGATGCGGGTGCCGACGGGGACGTCCGCGAGCTCGGCCAGGTCGCCCGCGTCACGCCCGGAGACGAGGACGACGGCGACGCCCGGGAGCGTCGTGAGCGTCGCCACTGCCTCGGCGGAGGCAGGGAGGATGCGGGAGGTCTTGGGGTCCAGCACGAGCGGGGCCAGGACTCCGTCGAAGTCGAGGGCGACGAGGATCGCCGGCTCCGCGGCGAACTCCCGCAGCGCGGAGTCGAGGATCTCGGCGAGGTGGGCGGTGAACTGCGGTGCGGCGACGCCAGGGCCCGGCACACCGGCGTCGGTCGGGTCGGCCGCGGTCTGGTCGGGTCGGGCCGCTCGGCCGGTACCGGTTGCGTCGGCGTCGGGGGTGCGTGCCGGTTCGGGGGTCATCGTGACTCCGTTTCTGACGTGGCGGTCATCGCGAGGTAGCCGAGGAAGTCGTCGGCCCAGCGTTGGACATCGTGCTCGAGGACGCGGCGGCGCAGGGACCGCATGCGCCGCCGCCCCTCGGCGGAGGGCATGGTGATCGCGCGCATGATGGTGGCCTTGGTGCCGTCGACGTCGTGCGGGTTGATGAGGAGCGCCTGGCCGAGCTCGTCCGCCGCGCCGGTGAACTCGGAGAGGACCAGCGCCCCGCCCAGGTCGGAGCGGGCGGCGACGTACTCCTTGGCGACGAGGTTCATCCCGTCGCGCAAGGAGGTGACGAGCATGACGTCGGAGGCACGGTAGAGGGCCGCCATCTCCTCCACCGGGTAGGAGTGGTGCATGTAGTGGACCGCCGCATGGCCCAGGGTGCCGTAGTCGCCGTTGATGCGCCCGACCGTGACCTCGACCTCGTCCCTCAGCGTCTGGTACTGCTCGACGCGCTCCCGCGACGGGCTCGCCACCTGGATCATGGTCGTTTCCGGTACGCGGAGCTGACCGCTCTCGAGGAGCTCGCCGAACGCCTTGAGCCGATGGCGGATGCCCTTGGTGTAGTCGAGGCGATCCACCCCCAGGAGCAGCGTGTTGGGGTTGCCGAGGTTGCGACGGATCTCCTTGGCGCGGGCCAGCACCTCGGGGGTGCGGGCGAGCGCGTCGAACGCATCGGCGTCGATGGAGATGGGGAACGCCTGCGCCCGCACCCGACGGTCGGGGCGGGACCAGCGGCCCGGGATGGTGACCTGCGGCCCGCGGACCGGCAGACCGGTCAGCCGGCGGACGGCCCGGATGAAGTTGGCGGCGTCCCCAGGGCGTTGGAAGCCGATGAGGTCGGCACCGAGCAGGCCGTCGACGACCTGCTGGCGCCAGGGAAGCTGGGAGAAGATCTCCAGCGGCGGGAACGGGATGTGGTTGAAGAAGCCGATCTTGACGTCCGGACGCAGCAGTCGCAGTACCGCGGGGACGAGCTGGAGCTGGTAGTCGTGGACCCACACGGTGCCGCCCGGCGCGACCGCCTCGGCGGCCGCGGCGGCGAAGCGCCGGTTGACCGCGACGTAGGCGTTCCACCAGGTGCGGTGGAACGCCGGCGGCACGATGACGTCGTGGTAGAGCGGCCACAGCGAGCCGTTGGAGAACCCCTCGTAGAAGTCGGCGATCTCCTGGGCGCTGAGCGGCACGGGCCACAGCTTCATGCCCTCGCCCGCGAAGGGCTCGTGCTCGAACCCGGCCTGGCCTGCCCAACCCACCCAGGCGCCGTCGTGCTGCTGCATGATCGGGGCGAGTGCGGTGACGAGCCCGCCGGGGGAGCGCTGCCAGCTGAGCTCGCCGTCCGGGTTCACGGTGATGTCCACCGGCAGGCGGTTGGCGACGACGACGAACGCATGCGCTCCGGCAGACACGTGTGATCAGCTCCTTCTTCGGCTTGCTGTCAACCTACCGGCGCGCTGTGGCAGCCGCTCCTCGACGTGGCGCCCGTCTCGCCATCGCCGGCACGCCCGGCCGACCTCCCCATACGCCCCAGGCTTCCCTGCCAATTCATCGAACTCGCCATCGAGGCCGTTCCATCACCCCGCCGGCCGATCCACCTGCCACGGCCTGGGTGGCATCCGTGTCAGTTCGGCGAACTCGTCATCCAGGCGACGAACTCGCACGCCTGCGGTGCGATCTCGTCGCCGGAGTGACGAGTTCGATGCGGCGCTCCACCTTCACCGTGGTGGAGTCCTCCACGCCTGGCCAGAAGTGGATGCAGCCGCACCGACACGGGTTCGGCCTAGGCATGGCCGCCGCCCCCAACGGCCACAGCCACCCACATGCCCGCCGCACCCGTCACGCAGCCGGCGGCTCGGTAGGTTGTCACCCATGGACGAGGAGCGGCGCGAGGTGGGCGGGTACCACCTGCTGCGACGCCTCGGCTCCGGCGGCATGGGTACCGTGCACGAGGCTGTCGACGCCGAGGGACGTCACGTCGCGCTGAAGCTCCTGCACCCGCACATCGGCAAGGATCCTGCGGCCCGCCGCCGGCTCGAGCGTGAGGTCTCCCTCCTGCACCGGGTGCGCGAGACCGGCGTCGCCCGTGTGCTGGATGCCGAGGTGGAGGAGTCCGAGGCGTTCATCGTCACCGAGCTCGTCGACGGCCCCACGCTCGAGGAGGACGTCGCGGCTGACGGTCCTTTCACCCCGGACGAGCTCTCGACCCTCGCGCACGGCCTGGCCGACGCGCTGCGCGGTATTCACGCGGTCGGGGTGGTGCACCGGGACTTCAAGCCCGGCAACGTCATGATGAGCGACCACGGCCCGGTGGTGATCGACTTCGGCATCGCGCAGGTCGCCGACGACGTGCGACTGACCCAGACGGGCATGGTCACCGGCACCCCCGGCTACCTCGACCCGGAGGTCATCGCCGGCGCCGAGCCGAGCCCGGTGTGCGACTGGTGGGGCTGGGCAGCCGTCCTGGTGTTCGCGGCGACGGGCCGCCCTCCGTTCGGGCACGGACCCACCGGGGCCGTGCTTGCCCGGGTGGCGACCGGCCAGGTCGACGTCGACGGTATCGCTCCGGCGATCGCGAGAGTGCTGACGGGTGCCCTGGCCCCGGAGCCCGCCGACCGGCTCGAGCCCGATGCCGTGCTCACGGTGCTCGACGACGTATCCGGTGCCCCGGTGGCCGGCGACGGCACCACGACCCGGCTGATCGTCGGTAGCGCCGGGACCCAGCCGGACTTCGGCAGCACCGCCGCCCGGCCGGCCGCCGGTGCCACTCGGATCGTCGGTGCGAGCGCGGCAGCTCCTCATGCGATGACGGCCGACGCTGAGACCCGGGCGGTGCCGGTCCAAGGGGAGGGGGAGACGGGCGTGCTCGACGTCTCCGCGGAGACGCGGGCGCTCCCCGGTGGCCCACCGACGCGAGCGCTGCCGGAGACACCCGCGACCCGCGCGGTGCAGCAGTACGCCTACCCGGCACCGGCACCCGTCGCGTACCCGGCCCCAACTCCCGCGCCCAGCAGCTACCCGGCGCGCCCGTACAGCGGCGGGCAGGAGCCGGGCCTCGCCGGCCGCGAGCAACCAACGCTTGACGGTCAACCCGGCTACGCCTCGACGGGTGGGCGGCCCGCACAGGCGCTCGAGCCATACCAACAGCCGGGCCACCCACACCCGCAGCCGGGCTACGACTACCAGCAGTCGGACCACCCGATCCAGCAGCCGGGCCACCCGTATCCGCAGCCAGGCTACGACTACCAGCAGTCGGACCACCCGATCCAGCAGCCGGGCTACAACTACCCGCAGCCGGCCTACGACCATCCCGCCACCAATGACCCAGAACCCGAGTGGGCACCGGGCTGGGCGTCACCCGCCCCGCGGCGCACCCTCACGGTCGCCACGGTCGGCCTCGGCCTCAGCGCGCTGGCCAGCGCCGCACCGGGCATCTTCCTCGTCGCCGCCGCCACCCTCCTGGTCCTCACCGCGACCACCGGGTGGGCGGGGCGCTCGCGGCGCGCCTCCCGGCTCAGGCGTGGGCTCCGGCCCGGCGACGACGCCCGGATGCTCGCCGGGCTCCCCTGGCACCTGGTGCGCGGCGCGATCGGTGTCGTGCCGGGGGTACTGGCCGGTGCGGGCCTCGGCGTCGTGGCCTGGTGGGTCGGCACGGTTCTGGGTGGAGCGGCTGCCACCGAGTCGGCTGTCCTGTGGGTGGCGGGCCTGGTCGGCCTCGGCGCGGCCTGGCTGACGCCGACGTCGCGCGTGGCCCGCGAGGGCGCGCGCGCCCTGGTCGACGTGCTCACCCCGACCCGCAGCTTCCGGGCACTGCTCATGACGCTGGTCCTCGCCGTGGTGGTCGTGGTCGGAGCGCAGGTGGCTCTGGGACAGCCGCCCGTCCCGAACTGGGATCCGCTGCCTGACCTGACGCAGGCGTAGGGCCTCAACCTCCCACCGGATCGCTCCGTCCCAGGCCCCCCGTACCCTGGTGCCGTGAAGGTGAGCCGCGACCGCCGGCAGCCGGGCCCCGCGCTCGCTGCCACGATCGCCGTCCCCCTGGCCGCGGCGGTCCTCACCGGTCTCGCGACGTGGCATGCCTGCGTCCCCGCCGGCGGGGGCTTGGCCCACATCGGCCTCACGCTCTCCCTGATCCAGCTCGACGACGGCTGCCCGCCTGGTGCCTTCGGGATCACCGCCGCGGGGCGGGCCCTCTCCGTCGCGGTAGCGGCGAGCACGCCCATGCTGGTGGCCCACATGCTGCTCCTCGCCGGTGCGGTCGGGCTGTTCGGCGCCGTGCGGGCCGTCGTCACCGCGGCAGCGGGCCGGCTGCGCTTCTTCGTCCCCACCCCAGCAGCCCTGCCGCAAGTACCCGAGGGCCGGCGGATCGTGGACCGGACCACCAGGAGGCCGTTCTCCCGCCTGCTCCAGACGCGCCCTTACCGGCGCGGGCCCCCTGTGCTGCTCGGCGCCGGCTGACCCCACGCCAGCCTCGGCGCACCGGCCCCCGCACACCCCACAGACAGGAAGCCCCATGTCCAGCAACGCCAACATGTCGAAGGCCGAGAAGCGCGACGCCGCGCGCGAGCAGGCCCGCCAGCTCCGCGAGGCCCAGGCCAAGCGGGAGAAGCGCACCCGCAACCTCATCATCATCGGCCTGATCGCCCTGGTGGCGGTGGTGTCCGTGGTCATCGCGATCATCGTCCGGCAGGGCAACGAGAAGGCGAACACGTCCGCGATCGAGAGCGTCGAGAAGATCCCCGCCAACACCAGCGTGACCGACGGCGGCATCTCCCTGGGTGCCGACCTCGTGGCGGGCACGGAGAACGTCGGCGCACCGGTGCTCGACGTCTACCTCGACTTCACGTGCATCTACTGCGCCCAGTTCGAGGAGATCAACGCCGCGGACATCGACCAATTCGTCGCGGCCGGCGACGCGACCGTGATCTACCACCCGGTGTCCATCCTCGACCGCACCGGCGACTTCTCCGGGTTCTCCGGTCGTGCGGCGCAAGCCGTCGCGGTGGTCGCCGACCAGGCCCCTGAGGCGTACAACGACTTCCAGGCCGGCCTCTTCGCGCTCTACCGCAACGCCGCCGCCACCGAGGGCAGCACCGCCGGCGAGCCGACCGACGCGGACATCGCGGCCACCGCGGCCGAGGCCGGGGTGCCGCAGGCGGTCGTCGCCACGATCACCGACGGCACGTTCACCGCGTGGGTCGCCGCGACCACCGAGCAGTTCGGCAACGACGGCTACACCGGCACGCCGACCGTCCTGCTCGACGGCGAGGTGTTCAACACCTGGACCGAGCCCGGCGCGCTCGCTGCGGCCGTCAGGAAGGGCTGAGCAGGATCCGTGCACGCGCGGCCGGTCCAGCCACGTCCTGCGCCGGCTGTCCGCATCGCTGAGCCACTGTGGTGAGCATTTGCAGGCCATTCGCCAGCAGATGCTCACCACAGTCGATTCGAACGGGGGTGTGAAGGGGTTGGCACGCCACGCCTGTGATGGGTGTCGACCTGGCTGACCCCGAAGGCCCGTTGGTGGCCAGTTCCTGGCCATCAGGATGGGTCACCAACAGATTCATGGCAGACTCTTGCGGTCTTGCCGCCTTAGCTCAGTTGGTAGAGCACCCGCCTTGTAAGCGGACGGTCATCGGTTCGAATCCGATAGGCGGCTCCACCCGGGCCACGTCGGCAGGTCCGTGGCGCCAGCACGGCTCGTGCGTCAGCAGCACCAGCCGGTGAGGACTGCGATGTTATGAGGAATGCGATGTCAGTCGATTCTGCCGTGGTCCTGCCCGGGTCAGTCGATGCTGCCGTGGTCCTGCCCGGAGTCCCCGTAGATGAGGTCCTCCTCGTCATCGGGACCGGCACCCACGAGCTCCGCGTCCGGCCCGGACCGCTCCGCATCCGTGCGCGGGGCGTTGAGCGCGCGGCCCCCGCCGAGCACGTCGCGCACCCGGCCGGCGGCGTCGCCGGTATCGGGCTGCACCAGGCCACGGTGGACCAAGGCGTCGGTGACGAGATCTGGCCGGACGGCGTCACGCGTGGTCTTCATCGAACGCTCCTCGATACGGGGTGGAGGACACGATAGCGGTCTCCGTGAGGGACCAGTCGACCGGTTCTGCGCCCAGCTCGGCGAGCAACGCGTTCGCCCGCGAGAACGGCCGGGAGCCGAAGAATCCGCGCGAGGCGGAGAGCGGGCTCGGGTGCGCGGACGTGATGACCGGCGTCGCCGCGAGCAGGGGCCGGAGCGTGGCGGCGTCGCGCCCCCACAGGATCGCGACGAGGGGCCGCCCGCGGGCCACGAGCGCCCGGATGGCGTGCTCGGTGATGGCCTCCCAGCCCTTGCCGCGGTGGGACGCCGGAGCTCCGGGGCGCACCGTGAGCACCCGGTTGAGCAGCATGACGCCGTGCCGCGACCACGGCGTGAGGTCGCCGTTGGTGGGGGTGGGCAGGCCCAGGTCGTCGTGCAGCTCGCGGTAGATGTTCTGCAGCGACCGCGGCACCGGCCGCACGTCCGGCTGCACCGAGAACGACAGCCCCATCGGGTGCCCCGGGGTGGGGTAGGGGTCCTGCCCGACGACGAGCACGCGCACCCTCTCCAGAGGGTAGGTGAAGGCGCGCAGCACGTTGGTGCCGGCGGGGAGGTAGCCGTGCCCGGCCGCGACCTCGTCCCGCAGGAAGGTGCCCATGGCGTGGATCTGCGGTTCGACGGCGGCCAGGGCCTGGGCCCAGCCGGGATCGATGATCTCGCCCAGGGGCGGCACGCCGGCCGTTGTCGGAGCACTCACCCGGGCAGGGTAACGTGGCGCGCCCGATACCGACGGCGGCCTCGCCCCGGGTGCGTGGCCGGCCGGCAGGACACAAGCCGGGACCAAGCAGGATACGGCTGGCATGACCGCCCGGCAGATCATGGCCGGGACCCGCGGGACACGGCTGGCATGACCGGCCCGCTGGATACGGCTGACATGACCGGTCGGCAGATCATGGCTGGGGGCCCTCAGGACACGGCCGGCCCCGAATGACACCATTGTCGTTCGGCGCTTAGAATGGGCGGAGCTCGCCGGCCGGCGAGCCGGATCGTGAGGAGCAGCGATGGCAGCAGCGCACGCGCAGCAGGCCGCGACGGTCGAGGCGGGCCCCGAGGGGCTCAGCGAGACCGAGGCCAGCATCCTCGCCTTCGAGCGTCAGTGGTGGAAGTACGCCGGCGCCAAGGAGACCGCGATCCGCGACCTGTTCGACATGAGCGCCACGCGCTACTACCAGGTCCTCAACCACCTGCTCGACTCCGAGGCCGCGCTCGCCGCGGACCCCATGCTCGTCAAGCGGCTCCGCCGCATGCGCACCTCCCGCCAGCGTGAACGGTCCGCCCGCCGCTTCGGGGACTGAGAACCCCTCGCGGTCCAGCCGGCTCGGCACCTGACTCCCCCCGCCTCGGTGCACGAGGCGGGAGCGCCCGCGCGGGAGACCGGGGGAGCCCATCCCGGCAGGTAACCTGCCTGTCGTGAGCACGCAGAACGAGGACTACCCCGAGGACGAGTTCGATCGCGCCGGTCGCGACCGCACCCCCCAGGGAGTGCACCGAGCGCCCCGCAGCATCTGGCGCACGCTGCTGCCAGTGATCGCCATCGTCGCGCTCGCCCCGCTGCTGGCGTGGGGAGCCATCTCCCTGCTGGGGAACACCGGCGCCACACCGGACCCGGGTGCGGCGCCCCCCTCCGCGGCTCCGGCGCAGACGCCGACCGGCGCCGCCACCGACCCTGGCACGACGGGCCCCGCCACCGATCCCGGCACGGCCGAGACCCCTGCCGAGCCGACCCCGGAGGAGACGCCCGCCACCCCGGTCGACTTCACCGCAGGCATCGCCGTCCTCAACGGCGCCGGCGTCGACGGCCTCGCGGGCGACGTCGTGGGCCGGCTGGCCAGTGCGGGCTTCGCCGGCGGGACGGCGGCCGACTACCGGTCAGCCGAACCGACGACGACGACCCTCTACTACAACAACGCCGACCTCACCGCGACGGCGGAGGCGATCGGGGCGGCGCTCGGCATCACCAACCTGGTCGAGTCCGCGAGCGCGACCTCCACCACGGACGTCGCGATCGTGCTGCGCTCGGACTACGCCCGGTAGGACCAGACCGCCGGAGCAGCAATACCCTGGGTGGAAGGGGCTGCCGGGGGGTGAGACCCCGGGTGGAAGGGGCTGCCGGGCGGCAATACCCCGGGTGGAAGGGGCTGCCGGGGGGTGAGACCCCGGGTGGAAGGGGCGGGATCTCGTGACGGCGGGTGCGGGTTCGCGGCGCAAGTGACGGCGGTGCGGGTGCGGCGCAACGCGCGGCGCTCGGGGCGGTGTCCGCAGGCCAACGGGAGCGTTGCGGTCAGACGTGCACGAGGGGTGCGCGCAGCGGCCACTCCTCGTCGAGCACGACCTGCTGGGCAGCTCCGGTCGCCGAGTTGAACACCACCGGGGCGAGCAGGTTCGCGGTGTGCGGGTTCTCCTCCGATGCCGGGGTGATCACAACGAGGACACCCGCCGATGCGTCGTCGGCGTCCAGGCCGAGCTGCTCGACGACGTCGGCCGCGATTCGCGGGTGGTAGTCGGGAAAGAACGGCTCGGGGTCGAGCAGGAACAGCCGGGTGTCCGGTGCGTCGACGCTGCGCAGGGTGAAGACCACCCCGCCGTCGTCGATGGGCGTGAGGGTGTACTCGGCGAGGCCGTCCAGGCCGAGGATCGGCTCCACGAAGGTGAGGGCGGCGTTCGGGCCGGTCGTTGAGGCGTTCATCGTGCCTTCCTGTACGGCGGCGCTCATCGGAGGAAATCCAGGAGACTGGGCTGAAGGGCCCGGGACGTGGCGTTGAGCGCACCCTGGTAGGCGATCTCCTGCGACTTCAGGTCGACGATCGTCTCGGCGAGGTCCGCGTCCTCGACGCTGGAGAGCTGGGTCTCCAGCGTGAGGCTGCGGTCCTGGATCTGTGTCTGGGCCCGCAGCACCTGGTTGTAGCGGGTGCCCGCGCTCGCTACCTCCTTGAGCATGACGTCCATGCGGGCGTCGATGTCGTCGAGGTAGTGCGTGGCCCGCGAGTTGATCGCGGGATCCGTGCTTCGTAGGTCCGCGGCGATCCGGTCGAGGAGGGCGAACACCGAGACATCAGGGCGCACCTCACGGGCTTCCGATGGTCCGTGCGGGGCCGCCGGCGAGCCGGCGACGACGGGCCATGCGTCCGTGCCGAAGACAACAGCGCCGGGGGAGTTCACCTGAACCGTCGTGTTCGCTGAGATGCGCCGCTCTACGTCACCGCTGGCGTTTGATGCGTACGGGTAGCTCACGGGGTCGGTGCTCCCGTCGCGCGCGAACGCCTCGGCATCGTTCGACGTGCCCGCGAACACCGAGCGCCCGAGGTACTGCGTGTTCGCCTGCTCGCGGAGCGCCTCGGCCGTGAGCTCGAGCTCGGCCGCAATCGCCTCGCGCGATGAGGCACCCTGAGAGCTCGCGCCACGGACCACGAGATCGCGCGCCTTGCGCAGCAACGTGGTGGAGCTGGTGAGTGCGCTGTCCACGGTGGAGAGCCAACCGACGGCGTCCTGAGCATTGCGCGCGTGCTGGACGGTGGCCCGCTGATCCGAGCGGATGCGCATGGCATCGACCATGCCGGCCGGATCGTCCGAGGGCTTCGTGATGAGCTTGCCCGAAGACTGCCGCTGCTGGAGCTCGGCCATCCGCGAGAGGTTGTGCTGGAGGTTCTGGAGCGAAGCCTGCTGCAGACCCTGCTGGGTGACGCGTCCGATCATGACTACCTCCCCACCACGCCGGTGCGATTGATCAAGGTGTCCAACATCTGGTCGACCGCCGAGATGACCCGGGCGGCTGCCTCGTAGGCGCGTTGGCTGGCGACCAGGCTCACCGTCTCCTCGTCCAGGTTCACCCCCGTCTGCGCGAGCAGGAGCCCTTCGGCGGTGGCGAGGGTCGCGGCGGCATTGGTGGCTCGGGCCCCGGAAGACTTCGTCTGCACACCGAGGTCGACGACGGTTGCCGACCACCCGGCGCCGACGGTCGCGATCTGCGAGATCGCCTCGGCGATGGAGCCGTCCAGGTCGCCATTGGTGGGATCACCGGCGATGATCTCGGTCGTACCGGTGACGGCGACTGTCAGGCCCAGCGCTCCGTCGGTGACGTTGCCGTCATAGGCGAAGAAGTTGCCCGGCGTGCCCGGCGTGAGGGTGTGGCGGTCGTTGACCGTGGTTGCGAGATCCTTCGCGAGAGCCTCATACCTTGCTGCGAGGTTCGCGAGAGGTCCGCCGGCACCGCTCGCGCCTTCAGGGGCGAGTACGGCCAGCATGCCGGTCAGCTCGCCGGTGGCGGCGCCGACGTTGTTGCCGTTCGCCCAGCGAAGGCGCACCGGCCCCGTCACCGCACCTGCAGGTCCGCCGAGTGTGCCCAGAGTCGTGGCACCCTCCACCTTGAGCTTGTTCGTGGCGCCACCCCGCACCAGCGCGTTGCCCCCGATCATCACGTCCATCGTGCCGTCCGCACGCTCGCGCGGCTGCGCCCCCACCAGGGACGCCAGCTCCACGAGCCGCTGGCCGCGCTGGTCGATCAGCGCGTTCGGGTTGCCCCCTGACTGGGTGATGTCCCTGATGCGCAGGTTGAGATCCGCGACGTCCGCGGCAGCCGTGTTCACCTGGTCGACGAGTGCGGCAGCCTGGGTCCGGGTGGAGTCCCACTGGGCTGCAACGGCGTTGTACCCACCGGCGATCCGGTTGACGAGGGACCGGGCGTTCTCCAGCAACACGGCACGAGCGGCGTCGTCGTCGGGACGGTTCGCGACGTCCGCCCACGAGTTGAAGAACGTGTCGAGCATGGCCGAGATGCCGTTCTCACCAGGTTCGTCGATGGTGGACTCCACCAGCGAGAGCGCCTCGGAGATGGCGCCGAGGTAGGCGGCGGAGCCGGATTCCTGGCGCACCTTCGCCTCGAGGAAGAGATCGTTGAGCCGGTCCACAGATGCCACGTTGACGCCCCCGTTCAGCACGGTGCCCGGAGCGGAGGCCATCGACGGGGCGGCGGCGCCCTCGATGGCCTGGAGGTCGGCACGCTGGCGGGTGTACCCGACAGTGTTCACGTTGGCGATGTTCTGCCCGGCCACCTCGATCGCCTGCCGCTGAGCGACAAGGCTGGTCAGGGCGGTGTTCAGGCCCGAGAAGGTGCTCACTGGTGAATTTCCTCAGAAGGTTTCGTCGATCAGGCGGGCGTTCGGCTGGGTGGTCACCGTGCCCCCGTTCGGCCCGTATGTCTGGATGCTGTCCTGGATGCTCATCAGGGTTTCCTGCGTGGCGCGGTGCGAGCTGGCCAATAGGTCCTGGTTGCTCTTGGCGAGGTCGGAGATCTCGCTGGTCAGGCGCGCGAACTCCTTGCGGTGCTCGAGCAGGATGCCGTCCCACGGGACCGGTGCGGCCTTGGCGAGCTCGAGCAGGCTGACGTCCTCGGGCAGGTCGAGGGTCGCCGCGGCGGCGGCCACCTCCACGCTCCGGCCGAGCTCCGCGTCGCGGATCTCGGCGAGGACGTCCTCGACCTCCTGTGTGGCGAGCGGGAGCCGGGCGGTCCGGCCACTGCTGAGGAGGAGCTGTTCCACCTCGAGCTTGAAGAGCAGGTGCTCGAGGAGCTCGCGCTCCCGCCAGAGGATGTCCGACAAGGCCTTCAGCGGCACGTGCTCACCTCCGAGATGTCTGGGTCGCTGGTTCGGTCGCCCCATCCCATCGGCCGCCCCCGGTGTTCTGTGAGGAGAACACGGGCCGACTCCGCACCACGCTACGCCCCGCGCGAGGAGGGCGAACAGAGCGATGCGAACAACGTCTGAACAAGTATTAGGTGTGATTTATCTCACAATACGGTTTCGCTATTGAGGACGGAGTTCTCCGTCTGACCCAGATCCGCGAGTAGCGGTTTATGACCGTCCTGACGGTTGAGAATCGTTCCTGGTAGGCGATTCTGCGGTGCGTGGGCACGGTGATGGCCCGGCTCTCGCGCCGGGTGAGCGGGTTTCCGTGTCCGGGGTCGTTCCCCTCTGCGTTCTGGATGGGACACAGCCGGCGGTGTCAGCCTGGACGTGGGAGTTGCTGCAAGCGAGGCA